>CAZKSK010000040.1:0-12942 GCA_964555225.1 uncultured Bacteroides sp. | reverse complement strand
CCAAACCCGAACGTATAATAGTGACGAGTTGTGCTTTTGTCATTTTTGTTATATCCGGGCAAATCAGCTTTCTTGTCAGGTGAGTGATGCTCCAGAAAAGGAACAGAATACATCCTGCACTTAACAGTGCCGACATCGTATTTACCATACGTGCTACCATGCTTGGATTACTTACGAATTGAGTGAAAAGATTTGCTGTCAGCATGAAGAACGGTGCGCCAGGAGGGTGACCGACTTCCAGTTTATATCCAGTAGTAATAAATTCAGGGCAATCCCAAAAACTTGCTGTAGGTTCTATTGTCATGCAATAAACTACAGCCGCAATGGCGAAGGTTACCCAACCCATCAGGTTGTTCACTGTTTTGTACTGTTTCATCAATATTATATTAATTCGTTAATTTTCAACGCGCAAATATACAAGTTTCTATTTGTTTATGTGATTTAAATCTATTGTAAAACCTTATATTATAAGTTTATTTAAGACTCCTCTTCGTCATGGTGTGTCTTTAGTATCCGGTGTGGCAGATCTCCGTGTCCTATTAGATCTATCGGGCATCCGAAATGTTTTTCCAACCAATTGCTTGGTAACTCTGTATCCGGATGATAATGTAATTTTTCGTTTACACATGCAATGGTTTTCACATTTTGTAGAACTGTTCCGATGTCATGGCTCACCAGAATAATAGCCCTCCTTTTATTAATCTCACCTAATAATTCGTAGAGTTTTACTTCGAATTGTTTGTCAATATAAGTGCTTGGTTCGTCCAGAATCACTACATCCGGTTCCGATACAATAGCTCTTCCCAAAAGAACACGCTGCAATTCTCCTCCGCTGAGTTCACCGATCGGGCGTTTTTCCATACCATTTAATCCCATTTGTTCAATGGTTTTCTTCACTTTTTCATGCTGTTTGTCTGTGAATCTTTGTAATAATCCTTTTTGTCGGCTCAAACCTGAAAGAATGACGTTTTCAACGGATATGGGGAATTTTTTGTCTATTTTATTGTATTGGGGTAAGTAGCCCATTTCTATTCTGTCTGTTTTTTTCCCGTTTTTAAAATATTCTATATTACCTGTAAGAGGCTTTTTAAGTCCTAGAATAATTTTAATCAGAGTAGTCTTGCCTCCTCCATTAGGTCCTATTACTCCTAAAAAGTCTTTATCGTAGACTGTGAGATTAACATTTGTAAGAGCTTTTGTCTCTTCATAACCGGCATTTATATCGGTTAGTTTCAATATCGGATTATTCATTACGTAGAGATTTAGCGATATGTAACATTTCTTTTCCCCAGTTATAACTTAACGGATTAATTATCACCAGTCGCGCTCCTGTTTCGCGGGAGATGAGTTCGGCATTCCGTTTATCAAATTCTTCTTGTATGAAAATCGTTTTTATTTCTTTCTCCTTGCAAGTTTGAATTAAATCTTTCAGGTAGATAGGTGAGGGCTCCTTTCCTTCCTCTTCAATGCAGATTTGTTCCAATCCGTAATCTTTTGCAAAATAGCTGAGTGCAGGGTGAAAAATAAGAAAAGCACGATTTTTTGTCCCTTTAATCAAAGTCTTGAGTTCTTTGTCTATTCGATCTATTTCTTTTAACAGTTTATTCCTATTTTGCTTGAAATACTCTTTATTCTCCGGATTCAGTTCGCACAATCCATTGTAGATATTCTTGACTATGATGCATGCATTAGCGGTTGAATTCCAGATGTGTGGGTCGGGTGTTGCGATAGAATGCGCATTTGTTTCGTCATGTATATGAGAGGACGTAATGGTTTTTATCCCTTTTGATGTATCGAAGATTTTCATTTTTGGCGCATTCTGTTGAAGGCGTTCCATCCAGGTTTGTTCAAAACCGATATATCCGATACGGAAGTAAGCTTCGCTATTTTCAAGTTTTATTAATTGCTGTGGAGTCGGATCGTATGATTCCGGATTGTTTCCCTGCGGTACCATACTCACTACGTCAAACTTGTCTCCGGCAATGGATTGTGTAAAAAAGCGCAAAGGCTCTATAGTTACAGTCAGTTGCCTTGTAGTCCGTTTCTTTTCCGAACATGATTGCAGAACGGACATTCCGATGAGTGCGATTAGCAGAATGTATATATATTTTTTGTAGGTTTTCATGATTTGTTACTTATATGATAAAAGGTAAGGAAATGGCAATGTAGCGAGCCGCTTTCCCTATTGCCATAGCAATAATTGTGAGAAAGATATTAGCACGCATCATTCCCAATGTAATGGATATGGCGCTGCCGATAATAGGTAGAAAAGCCAGTATTGCCATCCAGGCTCCGCGTCCTCTGACAAAATGTTCCGCTTTTTCCAATTTTTCCCGCTTCACATGAAAGTATTTTTCTATCCATTCCAGATTTCCTAAATGTCCCATCCAATAGCAAGTCATTCCACCTGCTACATTTCCTAGAGTAGCTGATATAATTACATATATCGGATTCATTCCCATAGCAAGAAAAGCCAGCAATACTGCTTCTGAAGCGAAAGGGATGACAGACCCGGCTAGAAAAGAAGCCAGAAACATGCCTTCGTAACCATAACTGATTAGAAATTGATAGATGCTGTCCATAATGGAATCGTTGCTATAATGATAGATAATATGATACAGATAATAAAAAATAGGTTTGTTATCTTCGAATTTGTCAGAGCAAATAAATGTGCTCCTGTAATACTGTTGATCACGATATAAATTGAAAATAACTCGTTGAACATTGCAGGTTGAAGAAGAATTGCCACGCCTACAAATAGATCCGTGATAAAAAGAAATGAAAGGTAAGAACGTACCCTAATTTTATCTTGGAAGCTGTTTGCTAAATAATGTCCTGCGGAAAACAAGGCAATGATGGTTATCAGACAAAAAGCGGCAATCTGATCAATACTTAATACGTTATAATCAATGGGTGAGAAAGATGTCCATTCTGTGAACAAATTAAATAATTTGTCAAAGTCTTGAACATAAAGTTGATATCCTACCCAAAAACAATATGGAATTATCAATCCTATCAATCCGGCAAAAAATGTCCTGATTGTCAAAGACTGAAATTGAATCATTCCTAATAGAAGAAAGGGTAGGAAATAAATGAATTTGGGGTAGAGCAAACTTCCCAGACCACAAAAGAAAAAAGCGTAACATATTGATTTTATAGGTTCTATACGTTGATAACTGGAAAATAAATTAAATAACAATGCTACAAAGCAGAGCTGTAAAAAAATACCCGGTTGTATTAAATGGAGAAAGGAACAACATCCCATATACCACAGAAAAACTACACCGACCAGGGTTGTACGAATACGGATTAAAGAAAAAGTATTATGCAGTTCAAGTATTGCATATGCGATGAGAATAGTAAATAAAAAGCTGATTCCACCTTCTACATAAGCATTTTCTTTCGGCCATATCCATTTTAAAATATTCTCTATATAAGGAGAATTGGTATTTGGAATTTTATCCGACATCAAAATACTCACGTACCAGAATGCCAGTGTAATGATTATTGTAATCGGGAAACTGGCATTTTTTGTAGCTACTTTATTTTGAAATTTTGTTTTTCTCATTCATTATTTACAGGTCCGAGCCAATATCGGAACGAAAATATTTTTTTTCGAATGTAATCTTTTTAGCGTTTGCAAACGATTGGGCGAGAGCTTCTTCTTTGTTCTTCCCATAGGAGCTTACGGCAATTACACGTCCTCCGTTTGTTACCAGTTTACCCTCTTTTATGGCAGTTCCGGCATGGAATATAATGCTATCTTTGATATCGTTTATTCCTTTTATTTCATATCCCTTGTCATATTTCTGTGGATAGCCGCCCGACACTAACATTACACATACGGCAGAACGGTCGTCTATTACAATTTCTTTTTCATTTAAGTTGCCTTCTGATACACCTTCCAATAAGTCCACCAGATCATTCTTAATACGAAGCATCACTGTTTCCGTTTCGGGATCACCCATTCGTACATTATATTCAATAACCATCGGATCGCCTTGTACATTGATGAGCCCAAAGAAAATGAATCCTTTATAATCGATATTTTCCTTCGACAAGCCTTCAACAGTCGGCCGTATAATGCGCTCTTCTGCTTTTTTCATCCAAGTTTCATCGGCAAAGGGAACAGGAGATACAGATCCCATTCCTCCGGTATTCAGTCCTTTGTCTCCCTCTCCGATACGTTTGTAATCTTTGGCAACAGGCAGTATTTTGTAATGTTTCCCGTCGGTCAGAACAAAAACCGAACATTCTATGCCGCTGAGGAATTCTTCGATAACAACTTTTGCGGAGGCATTGCCGAACATTCCGCCCAGCATTTCTTTTAATTCTTTCTCAGCTTCTTCTAAAGTAGCTACAATCAGTACACCTTTTCCGGCACATAGCCCGTCGGCTTTCAGAACATAAGGAGGTTTTAGAGTGTGCAAAAATGAAATACCTTCTTCAATGTTGGTTGTCGTGATGGTCTTGTATCCGGCTGTAGGAATATGATGGCGCATCATGAAGCCTTTGGCAAATTCCTTGCTGCCTTCCATTTGTGCTCCTTCTTTAGAAGGTCCTATTACTGCAATATGCGATAGTTGCGGATCGCTTTGGAAAAAATCATAGATGCCTTTTACTAATGGATCTTCAGGACCCACTACTATCATGTCTATTTGTTTTTCCAGTACGAAGTTGCGTATTCCATCGAAATCATCTGCTTTAATGTCAATCGTTTCTCCTTCTTTTTGCATTCCAGGATTTCCGGGTGCAATGTAGAGCTTTTCAACTTTCTGACTTTGAGCGATTTTCCAGGCCATTGCGTGTTCTCTTCCGCCGGAGCCTAACAGTAATATTTTCATGTTCGTATGTTTTTATTTCAAATAGTCTTCAAAATATCGGGTAATATGTTCGTGTAAATGAACTCGGTCACGTCCTACCATATTATGAGCTTGTCCGGGATATATAAAGAGGTCGGGGTGGGTCCCTGCATCAATACAGGCACGTAGAAACGAAAATGTCTGTTGAGGCACTACGGTTTTGTCATTTCCGCCGATAATGATTTCCAACCTTCCCTTTAGATTTCCTGCCCGTTCGTTCAGATTACTTTCCTTGTATCCTTCGGGATTGCTCTGTGGAGTATCCATATAACGTTCTCCATACATTACTTCATAATATTTCCAATCGATTACCGGACCACCGGCGACTCCTACTTTAAACACTTCCGGGTGAGTAAGCATTAAATTGATGGTCATAAACCCACCAAAACTCCATCCATGTACGCCTATCTTATCTTTATTTACATAGGGAAGTGATTTTAGGAGTTTTACACCTTCCATTTGGTCTTTTACTTCTTCTACCCCCAAATGTCGGAATGTACAATTTTCAAATTCCAAACCTCGGTTTTCACTGCCCCGATTATCTACGGTCAACATTACATATCCTTTTGTTGCCATATAGATGTCCCATCCACGTACTGCATAATGGTTCGTCGCCGTTATGTTTTGAGCATGAGGTCCTCCATAAACATAGATAATGGCAGGATATTTTCTCGATGGATCGAAGTCTACAGGTTTTACCAAACGGTAGTAAAGATCTGTTTTGCCATCTGCTGCTTTGATAGTTCCGATTGTTATATCAGGTACTTTATAATCTTTCCATGGGTCATCTGCTTTTAATATGCAACGTGTAATATTCTTTTTTGTTCCCAGCAAGTCGATGACACGTGGTATTCCGGGTGCACTGAATTTATCGATTAGATAATTACCGCTTTCGGAAAGCTGTATTTGATGCACCCCGATGGAATTGCCTATAGCTCTTCGTTTTCCTGTTTGGATATTTACAGCAAAAGTATTTGATTGTAAAGGAGATATTTCAGTGCTCAGAATTACCACTTCTTTACTTTTGGGTAGGAATCCTACTAGTTTTTGTACCAGCCAATCTCCTTTGGTGAGTTGTTTCAGCAGTTTTCCTTCAGTGTTATAAAGATATAAATGGTTGAAACCGTCTTTTTGACTTTGGTAAATAAACTTATTACTGTCCCATGGTAAAAAAGTCAGTGGATGTAATGGCTCTACATATTTGGGATGTGTTTCTTCCAACAGAATCTTTTCCGGTTCACCCGTTATTGCGTTATAACGTATCAGTTGTGCATGGTTCTGGTCCCTGTTCAGCTCTATAATATATATAGCTTTTTCATCAGGACTCCACGATATATTAGTAAAATAACGGTCTGTCGGGTCGGCTGTTTTCAGCCAAATCGTTTTTTCTGTTGACGGGTTGAATATCCCGATACTTACTTTATGACTTGTCATGCCTGCCATCGGATATTTATCGGGTTCCAAAGTGGCAATGCGTGTGGATGTATTAACTTGCGGATAGTCCGTCACCATCCTTTCATCCATTCGATAGAAAGCAAGCAGATTGCCTTTCGGACTCCAGAATGTACCTTTCTTAATGCCGAATTCGTCCCGATGTACCGATTGTCCGCATTTAATGCCTGCAGGTTCGTCCGTTACTTGGATTGTTTTGTTATTTGCCGTTGTAATGAAAAGATTATTGCCTCTGGTAAATGAACGGCATCGGCTGTTTTTTTCCCATTCGGCATTTTCATCTTTGGAATTTACATCCTGACTCCATACAATGTCTTTGCGTTCGAAGTCAATTAGCAGATTTTTCTTTGCAGTTGTAATCTGCATGTAAGGCTTGTCGGCATAAGGAAAAGTTACCTCATAAAAATGAAACATTTTTCCGGCACCGGCTTTTTCCAAAAGTCCATTAATGTCTTCAATTTTAGCAAGGCATTTTTCATGTCCTGTTTGTGGGTCGATGCTTTTAATCTCATCTACATCGGGAAGTATGAAATGATCTCCCCACCATTGTATTCCATATAGATTTTTCGGGGAACAGTTGTAATAGTTATTCCCTCCCGGAATCAAATCTTCCAGAGTAAATGTCTTTTTTTCCTGAGCCATACTGCAAAGGGATAATAACGTGATGATTCCCAATAAACTAATCTTCCTCATGATCTTTTATATTCTCTCTCTTCCTTCTGAAATCTTTTCTGTCGTTAAATCTCCTGTTTCCGCCGAATTTGCGGTCTTTTTCATCTCCGAACTTCTTTTTTCTTTCATCTGATTTTCTGAAGCCGCTTTCTTTTCGGTCGTTAAAACGATTGTCACGATATCCGTTCCCGAATTTTCTACGTTCTTCAAATTTATCTCCCCGTTCGCTCGGCCTTCTTTCTTTGTGTTCTCCGCCGAATTTACGCCGATCGTCAAAAGATTTTCTTTCACGTCTGTCTCCATCAGATTTACGCCGATCATCAAAAGGTCTTCTATCCCGTCTGTCTCCTCCATCGAATTTCCCGGAATCTCTAAATGATCTTTTTTCTCTGCGTTCACCGTTTTCCATCAAACTGTTAAAAACCTTTTCTCCTTCTCTGCGGCGTTTTCTTTCTCTATGTAAACCTCCTTTTTTATGGAAGTCCGTTTCATCATTATTTTTCACACCTTCACCATCATTTTCTACTACAAAGTCTTTATATTTCCCATCAAATATTTGATATTTACGAAACTCACATTCCAAAGCTCCGTTTAATAAAGGGATTTTTACAGAAGGTTTCAATCCTATTTCGTCAAAGCATTCCAGACGATAACTAAGTATCCATGCATCATTTCCAAGGAAAGCATGTTTCAACCTTTCGCCTATCATTTTGTACAATCCTAAAAGGTCGGGAGTAGAAATCCGTTCTCCGTAAGGAGGATTTGTGATCATCATAGATTTTTCTTCAGGCTGTTCAAATTGCTGGAACGGTTGCAATTTGATAGTCACTTCATTTCCCACAGAAGCCGATTTTACGTTTTCCGTTGCAATGCTGATAGCTTTCGGGCTATTGTCATAGCCATAAATATGATGGGTAAATTCCCGTTCTTGAGAATCATCATTATAAATCTCATCGAAGAGTTCTTTATCAAAGTCTTTCCATTTCTCAAAAGAATATTCTTTTCTAAATACCCCTGGGGCTATATTTCTGGCAATAAGTGCCGCTTCTATTGGAATTGTTCCGGAACCACACATCGGATCAATCAGATCACAATCGCCGTTCCATCCTGTCATCATAATCATTCCGGCGGCAAGGACCTCATTCAATGGAGCTTCTATCGTTTCCTGACGATATCCGCGGCGATGAAGAGATTCTCCTGAGCTGTCCAGCGATAGCGTGCAGGTCTCTTCCGTGATATGTATATTGAGTGATAAATCCGGATTATTAATACGTACGGAAGGTCGTTCACCCGTTTTTTCCCTGAAGTAGTCAGCAATGGCATCTTTTACTTTATAAGCTGCGAATTTCGAATGACGGAATTCTTCTGAGAAGACTACTGCATCTACTGCGAAACTGGTTTTGTTATTCATGTAGTCTTCCCAATGAATCTCTTTAACAGCATCGTATACTTCATCTGCATTTTTTGCTTTGAAATGTTTGATAGGTTTCAGTATTCGGATAGCGGTACGAAGACAGAAATTGGCTTTGTACATCATTTTAAGGTCGCCTGTAAAAGCTACCATTCTTCTGCCAATCTGTATGTTGTTGGCTCCCAGTTGAGTCAGCTCTTTCGCGAGAACTTCTTCCAGACCCTGAAAAGTTTTGGCTATTAATTCGAATTCTTCCATGTAAGGATTGTATAAAATACTATTAAATGTTTTTTTCTTTCTTTTGTTTTCCCTGTATAAGTTTGGTATTGGCAGGAACATCTTCCGTTACCCAGATATTACCACCTACGGTTGCACCTTTCCCAATTGTTATACGTCCCAGAATGGTGGCATTGGAATAGACAATCACATCATCCTCCAAAATAGGATGACGGGGTATTCCTTTGATGGGATTCCCGTCTTTGTCGAGAGGGAAACTCTTTGCACCTAGGGTAACACCTTGGTATAGTTTAACATGGTTTCCCAAAATGCTGGTTGCACCTATTACTACACCTGTACCATGGTCTATGGTGAAATATTCGCCGATTTGAGCTCCTGGATGAATATCGATACCGGTTTCGGAATGAGCCATTTCAGTGATTATCCGTGGAATGAGTGGAACGCCCAGAAGGAGTAGTTCATGAGCTATGCGATAATTACTGATAGCTTTGATTGCCGGATAGCAACTTATAATTTCTCCAAAACTGGTGGCTGCAGGATCACCGTTAAAGGCGGCTTCTACATCGGTAGCCAGAATATGTCGCATTTCCGGAAATTTACTGATAAGTTTTGCAGATATTTCAGCTGCATTTTCCCGGAGTGGCATAAAATCATTGAATTTACAGTTCCCGTCATAGCCAAAACAGAGTCCTGCCTGAACTTGTTCGGTCAGTACACCGAACAAGTTTTCGATATTGACTCCCAGATGGTATTTCAATGTCTGACTGTTGACTGTTGAATTTCCGTAATATCCGGGAAAGAGAATGGAACGTGAGAGTTCTATGATTTCTTGCAAAGCCTTGGCAGAAGGAAGTGGATCACCGTCTCTATGCTGGTGAAATAATCCTTTATATGAACAGCTTTCTGCGAGCTCGTCCACGGCTTGTGTCAGTATGTGAGTAAGATTCTTCTGACTCATTCTTTTCAATGTGCTATGATTTAAATTGCAAAGTAACGGAATTTTTATAAGAAAATAAAGTAATCGGATTATTATTATTTAGATGGAGTTCAAATTTACATTTTTATCTCAACTATTTTTTGAACATCCGTTTATTATGATAATTCTATCGACTTGTGACAATAAGCAATAACAATGGAAAATAATCTTTTAAATCTTCACGCAGCAGTTTAAGTGCCTGTTGGATACGATAATCTACCGTTTTGGTTGATACGTTCAATTGAGAAGCTATTTCTTTGTAACTTTTATCCTTAAAACGATGCAGAACGAACGCTTCCCGATAATTTTCCGGTAGCTTTTCTATAGCCAGATGAATTTGCATAATCAGTTCTTCTACTTGAAAAGACTCCGTACCTGATGGAATTTCTTCCGAATTTTTTTCCCAATAGAGTGTCTCGATTCTTTTTTTAACTTCTTTTTGTTCGATGCAAGAAAGACAACGATAGTACACTGCTCGAAATAGATAGGAGGATAAGGACGTTTGAATTGAAAAACATGTCCTATTCTCCCATAGCCAAAGCAACAGGTCTTGTACGATTTCTTCTGCGTCATTCAGATCAACAAATCTGAAAGCATATGCACAGAGAGGTTTATAGTACTTCCTGAACAAAGTATCGAAAGCTTTCCTATCGTTTTTATATAAGGCGGCAAGCAATACATTGTCCTGTCGGATAGAAGTTTCGTTGTTCATTGTACATAGATTTTCTATTCGCAAAAGTATCAAAAATCCCTTTATTTTCAAATTTTTTAAAAAAAAACATGAATTTGTTTAGGAATCTCCTTTTATTATCCGTCTTATTAATAAAAGCAAATAATGAATCAAAATAATATAAAAATATGCAATCTTTTACCTTTATATTATGAAGGGAAATTGGATAAGGAACAAACTCGACTTGTAAAGGAGTGGATCGAAGCTTCTGATGAAAACAGGCATATAGCCCGGCAGATGGAAGAACTTTACAGAACTTCCGATACTCTTTTTGCGTTGGGACAGATAAATACGGAAAAAGCTCTTCGACAAGTTCATGACAGAATGAAAACGCGTAAAGTTTTTTCTTTATGGACATGGGCCCAGCGCGTTGCTGCGATCCTTTTCATTCCTTTATTAATCATATCTTTTTTAGACCGCTCATCCCAGAAACAACAATCGGCTGTACAGACAATCCGCTTGTCTACTAATCCCGGGATGATAGCCTCGGCTACTCTTCCCGACGGAACAAAAGTGACTCTCAATTCCAATTCTTCTCTTGTTTATCCGTCACGTTTCGATAGTAAAAGCCGTGATGTAAAGCTGGAAGGTGAAGCTTTTTTTAAAGTAACGAAAGATGCGGCTCATCCGTTTATCGTAAAAACGCCTCAAAAAGCAGCTATACGTGTTTACGGAACCCAATTTGATGTAGAAGCCTATGCTGTAGATAAAAATGTAACGGCAACATTGGTGGATGGAAGTATTTCCATGAGCTATGAGAACGATAATCGCCATTGGGCTGAACGTAAGATTATTCCGGGGCAAGCAATCGTTTATTCGGCAGTCAGACAAAATGTAAAAGTGGCACAAGCCGCAGTAGATGTTGTAACATCTTGGAAGGACGGCAAACTTATTTTTAGGGATACTCCGTTTAATGAAGTCCTGAGGAGTTTATCGAAACGTTTTAACGTAAGTTTTATTGTAAAAAATCCGAAATGTTATGAAGCTTCTTTTACCGGAGTTCTTGAAAAACAGCGTTTGGAAAGAATTTTGGAATATTTTACGGTCTCATCAAACATGCGATTCAAATATAATGCCAATGGAAATCTCCGTCAAGAGAAACAAGTTATAGAAGTCTATTAACCTTATAAAATTAATATTATGTTGATACATTCTCCTTAAAAGAACAGATTGAAGTACCTTTATCTAAAATCAAATTATGAAATTATAAAGTTTTTAATTAAATCTATTTATTAAAATATGAAAAAACTATTAAGTAAAATACCTTTATCGGTAAAAATAACTTTTCTTGTACTTTTCAGTTTTACAAACTTACTTTCGGCGAATAACGATTATGCGCAGAGAACAATGTTGAACTTGGGTTCGCAAACAAAGACCGTTTCCGAGGTCCTAAATGAAATAGAGAAACAAACCGATTTTACCTTTTTCTATAATAACAAACAGGTGGATCTGACACGGAGAGTGACTCTTAATGTTCGGAATGAGAACGTGTTTCAAGTATTGAAGAAACTTTTCTCCGGAACGAATACGACCTATAAGGTAATGGATAAAAGCATTATTCTGTCTACTAAATCCATTGCAGCGAAGGAAGTCGCAAAAGAACAACCGGCGGAACATAGTATCAAGGGACTTGTAGTCGATGAAAAAGGCGAACCTATTATCGGAGCAACAGTAGTGGTGAAAGGAACTACAAACGGATCCATCACCGATCTTGACGGTAATTTCACTCTGAATGGCGTTCCCGGAAATGCTACCTTGATTTTCAGTTATGTGGGTTATGTCACCCAGAATATCGGAGTAGCAGGAAAAACGTCTTTGAAAGTAGTAATGAAAGAAGACTCAAAAACTCTCGACGAAGTTGTTGTCATAGGTTACGGTGTTGTAAAGAAACGAGATCTCACAGGTGCTTCCGTTTCTGTTTCGGGTAATGACCTGGCTCAGGTGCCTGTTTCCAATGCCGCAGAGGCTTTGGCCGGTAAAGCTGCCGGAGTGAATATCATTTCACAGAGTGGAGCTCCGGGTGCTGATGTAAACATTACGGTTCGTGGCGGTACATCCATCACGCAATCTACCCAACCTATTTATATTATCGACGGTTTCCAGTCGGAAGACGGATTGAAGAATATCGATGTAAATGACATCAAGACCATAGACATTTTGAAGGACGCTTCTACAACGGCTATTTACGGAGCCAGAGGTTCCAATGGAGTTGTTCTTATTACCACAAAAAGTGGTAGTAGCGGTAAAACTACCGTGAACTACAATGGTTATGTGTCGGTCGAAAGACTGGGAAAGAAGCTGGACCTGCTTAATCTTGAACAGTATGTGAAATATCAATATGAATGGTGGACACTAGCCGGAGAGATGAATCAATATACCCGTATGTTCGGTGGTGATTATACGGACGACAGTTTTTATACCAACGCATGGTCCAATATTGAACAGACTTATGGCGGAAAGTCAGGTATCGATTGGCAAGACAAAATTTTCGGAGGAAGTGCCGTGACGCAAAGCCATAATGTCTCGGTGTCTACCGGAACGGAAAAAACACAGTTACTTGTCAGTTATAATAATATGTCACAAGACGGTATTGTGAAGAATC
>CAZKSK010000039.1:0-12951 GCA_964555225.1 uncultured Bacteroides sp. | reverse complement strand
GAATAAGGATCTACAGACTGGTTTGAAGTCTGTCCGTAACCTACGCGCAGTTTTAAAATATCCAGCCAACTGATGTCTTTCATCAAAGATTCCTGACCGATATTCCAACCGGCAGACACTGCCGGATAAGTATGCCATTGGTGTCCTTTGGCTAAACGTGAAGATGCATCCGAACGAATTGTCGCCATCAACATGTAACGATTATCATAACTGTACATAGCACGTCCCATCCAGGACATAAGTCCACTTTGCTGATAATTTTGATATGCCGGATCGACTGTTATTTCTCCGTCAGCGCGCCCGATATTGTAGTATTGAAAATATTCTGCCGGAATATCTTTTCCTGCCATATATGATTTTGTATAAGTGGTTTGTTCCGCAGAATACATCCCTACAATATTTATCTGATGCTTTTCAGCGAAAGTGCGGTCGTATGTAAGTAAATGTTCTACTGCCCAATTGGTTGTTTCTTCGTGTTGAATGGAAGCCGTAGAAGGAGTGGTTTCTGTCGAACTGTTAACACCTTCACCGGTAAATGCTCCGGTTTTATTAGAGCGGTAGTTTAGACCTAAATTGATACGGTATTTCAAACCGTCTACCCAGGGAATTTTTGCTTCGGCAAATAAGGTGTTATAGGAACCTAGAGCTTTTGATTCATTCAACCAAGAGTCTTTCAGACTTTCAACAACATCTTTTGTCATAACCCATGATTCATCTTGAGCGGTCTTTATAACTCTTTTAATGGAACCGTCTTCATTATACGGATTGGCAATAGGAGAAGCGGACAAGACTCCGTATAAACCGATTTGATTTCCTGAAGTCGTGTTGTAATTTGTATTAGTCGAAATGCCGACATGGAAATATTTACCAACGTTTTGATCGAAACTTCCACGTAAGGAATAACGATCGTAAGCTTGAGTCGGTATAACAGACTCATCGTGATAATATCCGGCACCGAAACTGTAACTTCCGCCATTGGTTCCACCTTGAACACTGGCGTCATGACTTGTTACGATTCCTGTGCGGTACATTAAGTCCTGCCAATCTGTATTTGTATCATCCGATTCGTCCAAACCGTTCGTAAATTTATTTGCATATTTGCGTAGTTCGGCAAATTTCTTACCATTCATCATTGGATATTTGGCAAATACGCTTTTAAAACCGAAATATGCATTATAATTGATTTGTGCAGGGGTACCTTGCGTTCCTTTAAATGTGGTGATTAAAATAACGCCGTTGGCTCCTCTGGAACCATAGATGGCAGTGGAAGAGGCATCCTTTAAAATATCCATACTTTTGATATCATTTGGATTGATATCGGAAAGGTTTCCCATAAATGGGATACCATCCAGTACAACAAGTGGATCATTTGATGCTGTTAATGAGCGAGTTCCACGAATGCGAATTTGCATATTGGCACCTGGTTTGGAAGATGTTTGCGTCATATCTACTCCTGCTATTCTATTCTGTAAAGCATAAGTAATATTGGTTGCCGGTACTTCTCTTAATTTATCACTTTGTACCGAAGCGATAGACCCTGTTACATCAGAACGTCGTGCTGTACCATAACCGATAACCACAACCTCTTCTAATGATTTAGAATCTTCTTTCATAAAGATTTTAAATGTAGTTTTTCCTTTTGTAGGAATTTCCTGAGAGATGTATCCTACGTAGGATACTATTAAGACTGCATCATTTGGAACTTGTAATGTAAAATTGCCTTCCAGGTCTGTAATAATACCATTCGTTGTTCCTTTTTGTAAGACACTTGCTCCAATGATAGGTTCACCGGAAGCATCTTTTACGACTCCTTTTACCGTTCGACTTTGTGCAATAGCCCATATAGGAACTAAACAAAGCATAACAAGTAGAAACAGAGATTTAACATTTAATTCAGAGCGTTTCATACTGTATTAGTTTAAAGATTACTTAATGAATTCAAAGCAAATGTAGTAATCTGTTAAATAATAGAGTCAAAAAAACGTCACACAAGAATTAAGAAATGTCTCAAATTTATTTTATTTGTTTCAAATAATTTATTTTGCGTTAAATCTTTTTCCTATAAATATTTATTAATCAGATGTATGGCTTTCATAACCTTTCGTGTTCTCGTTTTGTTGATGATCTTCAGTGTATTCGGTAGGAGATACTCCGAATAAATCTTTGAAAGCCATCGAAAAGTAGGTAGCGTGTGCAAATCCTGTGAGTTCTGCAACTTCTGCTACGTTGAATTTCTTGCTGGCCAACAGTTCAGCTGCTTTTTTTAATCGAATGTTACGAATAAAGATTCGAGCGGATTGGTTTGTGAGCTCCTTTAATTTTCTATGTAGATGGGCACGGCTGATACCTACTTCATCCGTAATCATTTCGACTGAAAAATCGGGATTCCCGATATTGGCATTTACAGTCTTCATAATACGTGCCATTAGTTTGTCATCAGGTGAAGTAGCTTCTATTTTATCTACTTTATCTCCCAAATCTTGTTTCCCGCTATATGTATTTTTCAGCTGTTCACGACTTTTTATAAGATTATCGATTGCACTTTTTAAAATAGCAAGATTAAAAGGCTTGACCATATAGGCGTCTGCCCCGATGTTAAGTCCTTTCAGGTTATCTTCTTCCGTATTTTTAGCAGTCAGAAGAATGACAGGAATATGATTAATTGTGATATTCTGCTTAATTTTTTTACACAGAGTTAATCCGTCCATTTCAGGCATCATAATATCACTGATAACCAAATCCGGATCTTTCTTGAGAATTAGATTCCAAGCTTCTTTTCCGTTGCAACTTTCCAGCATATGAAATTCTTTGGAAAGTTCTTTTTTAATATAGCTCCGGATTTCTTCATCATCTTCAACAATGAGTACTGTAAATTTACTTTTAGATTTTATTTTGGTATCGGTTTTTTCTTCTATTTTGTTGTCTTCAATTAGGATGTTGTCCGGAAGTATAGATGTTTCTTCTTTATCTTCATCTATTTCTTCAGAGGAAAGATGCTTTTTCCCTAGAGGAATACGAATGATAAAATGGCATCCCGGCCCTTCTTGATTATTTTCTGCATGAATTGTTCCATGGTGGAGCTCGACAAGTGAACGTGAGAGATGCAAACCTATGCCGTTTCCTATATTTGAATTGTTCTGGCTTTGTCTGATTTGATAGAATCTTTCAAAAATATGTTCTATTTTTTGTTCGTCAATTTTGATGCCATTATCGGAAATAATAATTTCTGCATAATTCTGGAGGGGACCGGAGGTTTCCGGAGCAACAGCAGTACGTATGCTGATAACAATGGAACCTCCATCAGGTGTAAATTTGAAAGCATTTGATAGAATATTTAAAATAATTTTGTCAAAATTGACAGGATCAATCCACAATGATATTTTTTCATCAGTATGATTAAATATTAGTTTTATGTGTCTTCGATTTGCTTCCGAAGTAAAATTTTCACATAGTTCTTTAATAAAATTGATTATCTCTATTTCTTTAAATGAAAGATTCATTTGTCCTTTATCAATCTTACGGAGATCCATAAGCTGATTCATTAATCTGAGAATTCGTTGTGCATTGCGAAAAATAGTTTTGTATAATGCTTTTTGTTCTTCATTGGCATGCATAGACATCAATTGTTGGAGCGGACTAGTAATTAATGTCATGGGTGTTCTTATTTCGTGTGAAATATTAATGAAAAATTGAAGCTTTGCTTCATTGATTTGTTCGGCATGTATATGTTTTTGAATTTCTTGACGGACCTTGTAACGATGTTTCAATTGAATAATAATATATGCTGTTATACAGCAAATGAGTAAGAAATATATAAGTTTAGCCCAATAAGTTGCATACCAAGCCGGATGAATAATGATATAAATTGTTTTTACAGGTGAAAATTTACCGAAACTTTCTGCCTTCGCTTGAAATTTATAGGTTCCAGATGGCAGATTACTGAACGATACACGATTGACCCCTTCTGCCAGTTTTATCCAATGTTTGTCGTCGAACATATAATAGTAAGTAATACGATCGGGTTTATAATATTCCATTGCTGATAGTTCTATACTGAAAGAGTTATCTTTATAACATAAATCGAATTCTTTTGATTGTGAAACCGATGCATTGATAATGTTATAAGGGCCTGATTTTATACCTTTTCTTACTTCTTGGTTGTGAATTAAAAAATCGGAAATTCTGATATTGGGACGTTTGATTTCACTCGTAATATTTTTCGGATTGAAAAAAGTGACACCGTTCACACCGCCCCAGTATATTGCTCCGTTTGTATCCGAAAAAACAGATTTTTTGCAGAACTCATTTCCTTGTAATCCATCTTCCACATAATAATTTACAAAACGTTCTTCGGAAGGAATAAAATGAGAGATTCCATAATTTGTACTGATCCATAAATCATTATTATCTCCACCTTGGATTGCACATATATTATTATTGGGCAATCCGTTTCTCATGGTATATTTTTTACTTCTTTGATTCTTTTCATTTAACTGAATAAGACCATTGGACGTTCCTAGCCAGATATAACCTTGTTTGTCCTCATAAAGTGAATAGATTACCATGCCGGAAAACAAACGATTTTTTTTATATGTGGAAACGAAATTTAAAGATTTCAAGTCCATACATCCTAATCCGTCATAAGTGCCGATATAAAGTTTCCCATGTTTGGTAACAAGTAATGATATAATCCATCCATTATGAAGTACATTGGCATTAATTCTGAAGTCCGAGCCTTTTTTAAAAGAAGGCATACCGACTATATTGTGATTTTGTATATTTACGTAAAATAATCCGCCTCCGTTTGTTCCGACCCAAAGTCGTTGATTATGATCTTCGGTTAAACATGATATTCGTTTTATTTGTCTGTTTTTCATATCGGTTAAAGTGAAATACTTACATTGACCGGTTTGGGCGTCCATTAAGGCAAGACCCTCAGAAGGTGATGCTAACCATATTTGCCGTTTTGAATCTTCAAGAATTGATTCAATGCTGGAAGGAAAAGCTTCGGAAGAATGAAAATGAAAAGATTTTTTGGTTATCGGATTTACGTTATATAATCCATTATTGGCGGTTCCTATCCATATAGTTCCATCGTGGCTTTTGTTGATGGCTGTAATGCTGTTGGAACCTACTAAATTGTTTGCGTAGGATTTGTATCCCCAATAATTAAAACGGTTGGCATTTGCAGGAAGTAATAGAACTCCTTTACCTTTTATTCCCAACCATAGATTATTGTTTCTGTCTTTTAATATTGATCTCACATCGCAGAGATTAAAATTAAATGTCAAGAATTTGAAAGTCTCCTGTTCAATATGGTTGGTCGCACTATTGTAGCGGTAAAGCCCATATCCGTTCGTTCCGATGCAAAATTCATACTTATCGATCGGATAAAGAAGATTGATAGGGTAGTTGGGAAAAGAAGTCGTTTCGGGGATGAAAGTATCTTGTTTGGAATTATAGAACATTAATCCATTATTTATTGTACCAATGAAAATTTTACCATTGTAGTCTTGATTGATAGAGGTAATTGTATTCCATGCATTGTTTTTATTGGAGAAATAGGTAGCTTTTTGTCCGTCATTTTTAAGACAGGTTAATCCTCCACCATCCAATGATATCCAAAGGTTCCTTTTATTATCCTCAAACATATTGAATATAAATGTATTAATCAATGGGTAGTGCTTGTTTCTACTATAGGCTTTGTTATCTTTCCAATTAATAGAATAGGCTCCATAGCCGGAAGTCGAGACTAAGACTTCTCCGTTCTTCCGTTCGATAATTTTAGTTATATGTGCTTTAACAGGTTCTCCGTCATTTCCTATTATGGGGATTTCTTTAAATTGTCTGGTTTCGCAATCATATTCTTGTAATCCTCTTAATGTACCGATAAGAAAATGTTTTTTACTATCTTCAAAGATCGTTCTTACATCATTATCTATCAATGATGATCTATTATTTTCTTCATGTTTAAAGATTCTGAATTTTGCACCGTCATAATAATTTAGTCCATCTTCGGTACCTATCCAGATTAATCCTTCTCTATCTTGAAAGATACATTGAACATTACTGTTGGAAAGTTCTTTGTCAGTAGTAAACATTCTCCCTGTCTGCCCAAAAATATTAAGAAAACAGAGATTGAAACAGATAATTAGAAAGTTGCGTAAATTCATAATAAGAGATTATTGAGATGCAAAGATAATATTTTAAAGAAATAATAGATGAGCTTTAAAGAAAAAAAGGACTATTCTTAAAATATAGGAATAGTCCTTTTTTAAGTTGTAAAAATTTATTTTTATTTATTAATAAGACAGTCCAGTTGTTCTTCGTCAATGAAATTAAGTTTGTTGAGTAAAATTGTTTCACGTGTCAAATCCGGGTTATCAGTTCTGAATACGAGAATGCCTTTTTCTCCAAGAAGAAAAGAATATAAATAGGAAATATTAATTCCTGCTTGACGAATTACGGATATAGCATCTGCAGCACGTCCGGGTTTATTATCAAGTGTAATGGCAAATACATCGGAAATATTAGCAGAAATACCGGCTTTTTCCAAAGTCTTATACGCTTCCATGGGATTGGAACAGATGATTCGGTATATACCGTATTCTACAGTGTCCGAAATGGTAGAAGCTACTAACTGAATATTAGCCTCTTTCAATATGTTTAACACTCGTAATAATGTGCCTGATTTATTTTCTATAAAAATAGACAATTGGTGAATGGTCATCATATCATATTGTAATTAATAGTGTTTACGTAAATCTTTTACTCTTACAGCTTTACCCTCTGATTGAGGTAAGGTTCCTTTTGGAACTAATTTTACATGCGGAGTTAATAATATTTCATCTTTTAATTGATGTGAAATTTCCTTAGTCAGGGATTGAAGTCTTGAATAATCATCCGTAAAGAGTTGATTTAATTCTACTTCAACGTCCATTTCATCATTTGTTTCTGTTGTGTAAAGTGTAATTAAAAAATTAGTACCCAATTCTTTAAAATTCATTAGAACTTGTTCTATTTGAATCGGGAATATATTTACTCCTTTCAGAATAATCATGTCATCACTGCGACCTTTCATACGATCCAAACGCATATGATGACGTCCGCAAGGGCAATCACCCGGAAGAATTCTGGTCAGGTCGCGGGTACGATAGCGAAGTAAAGGCATTGCTTCACGATTAATGGTGGTTAGGACCATTTCGCCTATTTCACCTTCTGCAGCAGGTTCCAGTGTATCGGGATTTATAATTTCTACAATGTAATAATCTTCCCAGATATGTAATCCGTTTTGTTCAGGACATTCAAAAGCAACTCCCGGACCACACATTTCCGACATACCGAACGAATTGTAGGCCTTTACTCCGAGCATTTCTTCGATGCGTTTACGTTGTTCTTCCGAATGAGGTTCGGCACCGATGACCAGAGTATGTAAATCAGTATCTTTGCGGGGATCTATACCCATTTCTTGCATTACTTCGTAAAGACGGCTTGCATAACTTGGAATGGCATGTATCGCCGTTGTATGGAAATCTCTAATGAACTTGATTTGACGTTTGGTATTGCCTGCAGCGGCAGGTACAGTCAACATACCCAGTTTTTCTGCACCATATTGAAAACCCAATCCCCCTGTAAACATACCATAACCGGATGAATTTTGAAAAATATCACTTTTGCGCAATCCTACCATATATAAACAGCGGGCTACAGCTTCCGCCCATTGATCGATATCTCTTCTTGAATGCAAAACAGCCACTGGAGTTCCTGTCGTCCCGCTGGATGAGTGTATTCTTATACATTCGTCCAAAGGTATGGCTGCCATGCCGAACGGATAATTATTGCGGAGATCTTCTTTGGTTGTGAATGGAATTTTTTTTAGATCTTCCAAGGTTTGAATATCGGATGGTTTTAATCCATATTCTTCAAAACGTTTTTTGTAAAAAGGTGAATTCATACAATGATTCACTGTTTTCTTTAAACGTTCCAACTGTAACTGTTTAATTTCAGGGCGTGTGAGCGTTTCCAATTCTTTGTGTAAATACATAGCTAAAAATGGTTGTTAAACTTCTTTTTGTAATTGATTTTATGATTTTGATTTACAAACGTACAAAAAGGAATTCACAGTGACAAATAAAATGAAAGGTCTTTCTGTCCTTAAAGATAATATATCCTTATAAATTTATATAAATTAGCTCTATATTCATGTTTCTTTTGTATTTTTGCAATAATTTCCAATTTTGTGATAAAATACAGGCATTATGAAAATACAGATTATCAATGGACCTAATTTAAATCTTTTAGGTAAGCGTGAGCCATCAACATATGGTTCTACTTCATTTGAAGATTATTTGGTATGTTTACGGAAAAAGTATCCTGACATTGAAATTGAATATTTCCAGTCGAATATTGAAGGTGAGTTAATTAATAAAATACATGAAGTCGGATTCTCTATTGATGGAATAGTATTAAATGCAGGTGCATATACGCATACGTCGATTGCTTTGCAGGATGCTATTCGTGCGGTGACAACTCCTGTAATTGAAATTCATATTTCAAATGTTTACAAAAGAGAAGAATATCGGCATAAATCAATGCTCAGTTCGGCTTGTTTAGGAGTGATTTGTGGATTTGGCATGGATTCTTACAGATTGGGAATTGAAGCGTTGAAAGCTAATTGTAAGTGTTAAGGTATAAAAGTATATTTCAGGTAATAAATTTAAGGTTAGAATTTAATGATGGTTAAGAAGACTAAGATTGTTGCATCCATTTCCGATTTGCGTTGTGACGTGAATTTTATTAAAGAACTATATAAAGCGGGGATGAATGTGGTGCGCATGAATACTGCTCATGCCAATAGGGAAGGTTTTGAAACTCTGATAAATAACGTTAGAAAAGTTTCTAATCATATTGGCATATTGATGGATACGAAAGGTCCTGAAATTCGTACTACAGGATGTACGGAGCCAATAATGTATAAGATCGGGGAGAAAGTAAAGATTACAGGGCATTCTGAGAAGGATACGATGCATGACTGCATAAATGTGTCATATCCGGATTTTGTAAGGGATTTGAGTATTGGTGTCGATGTCTTGATAGATGACGGTGATTTGGACTTGAAAGTGATAGATAAGAAGAATGATTATTTACTTTGTGAAGTACAGAATGATGCTACATTGGGAAGCCATAAAAGTGTAAATGTACCTGGTGTTAGAATTAATTTACCTTCTCTTACTGAAAAAGACCGAAAGAATATTGAATATGCTATTGAGAAAGATATAGATTTTATTGCCCATTCATTTGTTCGCAATAAACAGGATATACTTGATATTCGCAATATTCTGGATGTTGCAAACAGTGATATTAAAATTATCGCAAAGATTGAGAATCAGGAAGGAGTAGATAATATAGATGAGATATTGGAAGAAGCTGACGGAATTATGATTGCTCGTGGTGATTTGGGTATTGAAGTTCCTCAGGAACGTATTCCCGGTATTCAGCGCATGTTGATTCGTAAAGCCGTAATGGCCCGTAAGCCGGTCATCGTTGCAACACAAATGTTACACACGATGATTAATAATCCACGTCCGACAAGAGCAGAGGTTACGGATATTGCAAATGCCATTTACTATAGAACGGATGCCTTGATGCTTAGTGGGGAGACTGCTTACGGCAAATATCCTGTTGAGGCTGTGGAAACTATGGCTAAAATTGCAAAACAAGCTGAATCCGATAAATTGCAGGAAAATGATATACGTATTCCGTTGGAACAGGATTGTGATGTGACGTCATTTTTGGCTAAACAGGCTGTGAAAGCTACTTCTAAAATGAATATACGTGCTATTATCACGGATAGTTTTAGCGGGCGGACTGCTCGTTGTCTTGCTGCTTTTCGTGGAAAATATCCTGTTTTGGCCATTTGTTATAAGGAGAAGACAATGCGTCATCTTGCTTTATCTTATGGAATAGATGCTATCTATATGCCCGAATTGGCAAACGGACAGCAATATTATTTTGCTGCTTTGCGTAAGCTTTTGTCTGATGGCGTTTTAAAGGAAAATGAGATGGTTGCTTATTTGAGTGGTGGAAAAGAAGGTACGCATACTTCTTTTTTGGAAATCAATCAAGTAAGTGATGTTTTAAAATATGCGGATGATTATGTATTACCCAATAGTAATCGATATTTATAGGTAAAATGCAAGAGACGGAAATTTTGGATGAATATATATTGCGACATATTGATAAAGAGGGTGATTACTTGAGAGCTTTATATCGCGATACAAATGTAAAACTTCTTCGGCCTCGTATGGCTTCCGGCCATTTACAAGGAAGGATTTTGAAGATGTTAGTGCAAATGATTCGTCCTAAAAATGTTTTGGAAATCGGAACATATAGTGGTTATTCCGCTCTTTGCATTGCTGAAGGATTAGAAGAAGATGCCAGGCTCTATACTTTTGAAATAAATGATGAACAGGAAGATTTTACGCGTCCATGGATAGAAAAATCTTCTTATTCCGATAGAATAAAGATGTATATAGGAGATGCTATGGTATATATTCCTCAATTAAATATTCAGTTTGATTTGGCTTTTATAGACGGGGATAAGCGAAGATACCTCGATTATTATGAGATGACTTTGAAATATTTGGTCTCCGGAGGCTATATATTGGTGGATAATACGCTTTGGGATGGACATGTCGTGGATAGCTCTTACCGAAATGATCCCCAAACAAAAGGAATTATGGATTTTAATGATAGAGTGGCAGCCGACGAACGGGTGGAGAAAGTTATATTCCCGTTACGTGACGGACTTACGCTTATTAGAAAAAAATAGTAATATGGATACTACAAGACAAAACAAGATTGCTCGTCTTATACAAAAAGAATTGAGCGAAATATTTTTACTTCAGACAAAAGCCTTGAATAAAGGTGTCCTTGTTTCTGTAAGTACAGTTCGAATAAGTCCTGATTTGAGTGTAGCAAAGGCCTATCTTAGTATTTTTCCGTCTGAAAAAGGCGAGGAGATTATCGAAAATATTAATAATAGTGCCAAATCGATTCGATATGATTTAGGTCAGCGTTTACGTTTTCAATTGCGCATTATCCCTGAACTTAAATTTTTTGTCGATGATTCTTTGGATTACATAGAAAAGATTGATGAACTATTAAAGTAAGGTGAATTTTCCTATTTTTATTGCAAAGAGATATCTATTCTCGAAAAAAAAGCATAATGCCATTAATATTATTTCGGGAATATCGGTTTGTGGAGTCGCTTTCGCAACAATGGCATTAGTCTGTACCCTTTCTGTTTTTAATGGTTTCAGAGACTTGATTGCTAATTTCTTTACAGCTTTTGATCCGGAATTAAAAATAACGGTTGTAGAAGGAAAGGTTTTCAATCCTAATGAGGCTGTTTTTAAAAAAGTGAAGAATCTTCCTTCTATTGCAGTTTTCTCGGAGAGCTTGGAAGACAATGCTGTTGTTCAATATAAGGGACGACAGTGTGTAGTTACTATTAAGGGAGTTCAGGATAATTTTCAACAGTTAACCCAAATAGATAGTATCCTTTATGGTAAAGGTATGTTCATGCTTCATGCAGACGAATTGAATTATGGTGTATTAGGGGTCCAGTTGATTTCTTCTCTGGATTGCGGTCTTCGCTTTGTCGATCCTATTGAAGTTTATGCGCCGGTAAGAGGAGAAGATATCAATTTGGCAAATCCAATGGCTAGTTTTAAAGTCGATTATCTGTATTCACCCGGAGTAGCTTTTGCTGTTAATCAAAAAAAATACGATGCTTCATATATTTTGACGTCCTTGGATTTTGCCCGCCACTTATTTGATTATGATAAGGATGTTTCTTCTATAGAACTCAAGCTCAAAGACAATGAAAACGTTGATAAAGTTCAGAAGCAGATACAGTCTATTGTGGGGTCTCACTATATTGTTCAGAATCGTTATGAGCAACAGCAGGATGTTTTTCATATTATGGAAATAGAGAAACTTATATCTTATTTATTTTTGGTTTTTATTTTGATGATTGCATGTTTTAATGTGATAGGTTCCTTATCCATGTTAATATTGGATAAGAAGAAAGATGTGGTTACGCTTCGGAATATGGGGGCAAGTAATAAATTGATTTACCGGGTTTTTTTATTTGAAGGTAGAATGATTTTATTTTTGGGTGCTATTATCGGAATCCTTTTAGGGTTATTATTATGTTTTTTACAGCAGCGATATGGATTAGTTCCTCTTGGAGACAGTGCCGGAACATTTGTTGTCGATTCATATCCTGTGAGCATTCATGTAAGTGATCTAGTAATAATATTTATATCTGTTGTAATAATTGGATTACTTTCTGTATGGTATCCCGTACGTTATCTTAGTAAGAAATTATTGAAGTTCAAATAGTGTCCAAAGACAACGTCTCAACTTTAATATCTTTTTTGAGAAAAATTTTGGCACTTTCTTGAAATTTTTCTTCAGATTCTGTTGTGTAAAAAGAACAATTTCCTTTTTTCGTGCATTTACCATCAATATAAGTGTGGCGTGAAAGGTAATCTTTTAAGCTATTTGCGACGTATTCACCTTGAGATACCAAATGAATATGTGCAGGTGTGTATTTTCTGATTTTATTGTAAAGAAGAGGATAATGAGTGCAGCCTAAAATGATTGTATCAATATCAGAATCCTTGGAAAGAATTTGGTCTATATTTTTTTTTACAAAATAATCGGCACCGGGAGAATTGAATTCGTTGTTTTCTACGATAGGAACCCATAAAGGACAAGCTTCGCTTGTTACATGTATATCAGGATAGAATTTTTTAATTTCCAAAGGATAAGAGTCGGATTTAATCGTTCCGGGTGTTGCTAAGATACCGATATGTCTTGTTTTGGTGAGTCCGGAAATAATTTCTACAGTGGGACGGATAACACCTAAGACTCTTCTATTGG
>CAZKSK010000038.1:0-12952 GCA_964555225.1 uncultured Bacteroides sp. | reverse complement strand
ATTAAAATACTTTTCATACAACCAATAACTAAAATTCATTTGTTAAAAAAAATAAAGAAATTGCTCTTTTTATATATAATTATTCACTAATTCCCTTTTTTAACGCGCGTTTCATCTGATATATATCTTTTCATTTTTTTTGAATTTATCAAATCGATTATCTCAATAAAATCCTTTTTAGAAAAAAAACCGAATAAATAAAAAACAAAATATATTATTTAGACTTTCAGGGGGATAATGTATATATTAATAAAAAATATAATTAGTCAATGTGAAAGGCAAAAACATTTTTTATTATATCTTTTTATTATATTTTTTTTCGATGAAATAGATCTTTTTTTTATTGTCAATTGTCAATTTTAAATATAAAGAAAAAAGAAATGAATAGCTTAAAATTTCAGATGTTTCATGTATAATAGTATTTGTTACAATTTTCAATATTAATGTTACATTTTAATACGATATCTGAAACGAAATATTTGATTATATATTGTAGATGTTAGTAAATTTGCTTAAAATTTTATCAATATACTATGAAACGATTATTACTTTTGTTCTTGGCGTTAAATTTTTCATTTTATTTTTATGGGGAAAACACCTTATCATATCTTCAGCAACGAGGATCGGCTATTCAATTGATAGTAAAAGGGAAACCTTTTATGATACTAGGTGGAGAATTAGGTAATTCTTCGGCAGCTTCTGTTAGTGATATTGAGCAAATATTTCCTAAACTTCAACAAGCCGGGTTGAACACAGTTCTTGTTCCAGCATATTGGGATTTACTTGAGCCTCAAGAAGGAACATTTGATTTTACGTTGACAGATAAAGTTATTGATCAAGCTCGAAAAAATGATCTTAAGATTGTTTTTCTTTGGTTTGGAGCATGGAAAAATAGTATGAGTTGTTATGCGCCAGAATGGTTCAAAAAAAATTATAAAAAGTATCCACGTGCACATACTAAGGTTGGAACACCGTTAGAAATAGCAAGTGCTTTTTCCGATAATGTATTTAAAGCAGATAGTAATGCTTTCTCGCAATGGATAAGACATATTGCTAGAATTGACAAACAAGAAGGGACAGTCATAATGATTCAGATTGAAAATGAAATTGGGATGCTCAATGGTCCTAGAGATTATTCAGAAATTGCCAATAAGCTGTATAATTCGGAAGTCCCTTCTATTTTTATAAATTATTTAGAAAAAAATAAAGAGACGTTGCATCCTGATATGTTGAAAAAATGGGAAGAACATGGATGTAAAACAAGGGGAAATTGGTCGACATTATTTGGAGATGATATTTATACCGAGGAAATTTTTACTGCATGGAATTATGGACTATATGTAGAAAAAATGGCACAAGTTGCTCGTTCCATCTATAATATTCCTCTTTATGTAAATGCTGCAATGAATAGTCGTAATAGGAAGCCTGGAGAATATCCTTCAGGGGGACCGCTTGCACATTTGATTGATGTTTGGCATTGTGCTGCGCCGTCTATTGATTTTCTTGCACCTGATTTGTATGATTTGAATTTTCAGGGGTTAGTTTCTCGATATAAAAGAGTAAACAATCCTCTTTTTATTCCTGAAATTCGTTTAGAAAATAATGATGGCGTTCGTTCATTTTTCGTGTTTGGTGAATATGATGCTATAGGATTTAGCCCATTTTCCATTGAAGATATTTCTAAAACAGATCAGTCTTCTTTAATAAAAGCATATTCAAAATTGAAAGAGTTGTCCCCTTTACTATTGAAGATGCAAGGTAAGAAACAGATGAACGGGTTTTTGTTTAATCAGGAAAATAAAGAACGGATTTTGGTTCGAGACGGTTATAGATTTATATGCAGACATTATTATACTCTTCCATGGGATCCTCGTGCCTTCGATGGTTCAAAATGGCCGGAAGGAGGTGGCTTGATTATTAATCTTGCTAAGGATGAATATTTGATAGCAGGTAGTGGGTTAGTAATATCTTTTGAGAAGGAAAAAGAACACTATTCTGTTTTAGATCAAAATATTGGGGAAGACGGATTTGTTAAAGAAGGAAATAATTCTGAAAAGCCTAAATTCTGGAAAGGTGGAACTAAAATAGGTATTGCTTGGGTTGATGAAGTAAGTATAGAGCCTGACGGTTCGATGAAATACATCAAAAGACTTAATGGAGATCAAGATCATCAAGGGCGGCATGTACGTATTCCCGTTGGCGAATTCAACATTTTGCATGTAAAACTTTATGAATATAAATAATCATTTTAAAATGAAAAAGATTTTATATATTACAGTAGCTATTTTATATATTTCTATTTTTACAGTTTCTGCTGAAGTTAGATTACCAAAGATGATTTCTGATGGGGTCGTTTTTCAACGTAACATAGAGATGAATTGGTGGGGATTCGCTAGTCCCAATGAAAACATTATTCTAATGTTTAAAAATAAACAGTACAAAACGCGTGCTGATGCTCAAGGTGATTGGACCTTAAAGATTCCAGCTCAACCAGCAGGAGGGCCATATACCGTTACAATCAATAATATAACTTTAAAAAATATTTTGATTGGGGATGTTTTCCTTTGTTCTGGTCAATCAAATATGGAGTTACCTATTGCACGTGTGATGGATTTATATAAAGAGAAAGTAGCGACTTATTCCAATGAAAATATTCATTATATAAAAGTTCCTATGAATCCTGATTTTCATGAAGCCCGAGGTGATATAAAAAATGGCTCTTGTAAATGGTTAACTTTAACTCCGGAACAAGCTCCTGTTTTTTCTGCTGTTTGTTATTTTTTTGCTAAGGAATATTATCGGCAACATCAGGTTCCGGTTGGTATTATTAATTCTTCTATTGGTGGTACGCCAGTAGAATCCTGGATTAGTGAAGATGTAGTTAAGCAATTTCCTGAATATTACAATGATTTGCTGATGTGTAAAAATGATGAATATGTTCAAACTATTCAAAAATTAGGTGCTTTGACACGATCTAATTGGATTAATATGATGAATAAAGCTGTAGTATCTTCTGGTTCCCAATGGCGTCCGATTTCTTTATTTTCGGCTGATTGGGGATTTGACGGATTACGACCGATTAATGGTCTTCATTTATTTAAGAAAAAGTTTAATTTATCTGAAATACAAGCAGAAGAAGATGCAATACTCAGAATGGGATGTATAGTTGATGCCGATTCTATTTTTATTAACGGACGTTTTGTTGGAACTACGGCTTACCAATATCCTCCACGTATATACAAGGTTCCTGCCTCATTTTTGAAAAAAGGGGAAAACGAGATAGATGTTCGACTTATTAGTTATTCAGGTGTTCCCTGTTTTGTTCCCGATAAACCCTATAAATTGATATTTAATAATTCCGAAATATCCATGAAGGATGGTTGGATGTACCGTTTGGCTACAAAAATGCCGAAAATGCCAGATGGTATAACTTTGTATTATAAACCATGTTGTTTGTACAACGGAATGATTTCTCCATTATTAAATTTTAAATTCACAGCCGCTATTTGGTATCAGGGAGAATCTAATACGGGACGTTATAATGATTATGCCCCTTTATTAAGATCTTTAATTGGAGATTGGAGAGATCGCTTAAGAGCTCCTAATCTTCCGTTTGCTATCATACAGTTGCCTAATTTTATGTATCCTCAAAGCCCCGATCAGGTTAGTTGGACAGGTATAAAACTTGCACAAAAAGAAGTGGTAGATACTACTCCTAATACGGTTCTTGTAGAAATTTCCGATGTAGGAGAATGGAATGATATTCATCCATTAAATAAGGAAGTAGTAGGTAATAGGGTCGTAAATCAATTAAATACACTATTAAGTTTAAAGAAATAAATAAAAGTTTATTATTATGAATATGCAAAATCAAAAAGTTTCGATGACCGAAAAAATCGGTTATAGTTTAGGCGATATGTCAGCGAATTTCGTCTTTCAAATGATGATGATATTTCAATTGAAGTTTTATACGGATGTATTCGGTTTGGAAGGTGCTGTTGCGGGTAGTATAATGTTAATAGCACGTGTGGTTGACGCATTTGTTGATCCGACGGTAGGAGTGCTTTCCGATAAGACACAGACCAAATGGGGAAAGTATCGTCCGTGGATTTTATGGACTGCTCTTCCATTTTGCGTATTCTATATTTTAGCATTCTATAATCCTGGAATTGAGAATAAAACATTAGTTGCTATATATGCAGGCGTGTCATATACTTTATTAATGACAGCCTATTCTTTCAATAATACGCCTTATTCTTCTCTTTGTGGTGTAATGTCGTCTGATATTAAAGAACGTAATAGTATTACATCCATACGTTTTATTGCTACAACAATTGCTACTTTTATTGTTCAAGGATTAACTTTACCATTAGTGAGCAAATTTGGGCATACAAGCACAGGTGTTGATGCAGGAAAAGGTTGGGTGTGTACAGTTTCATTATTTGCTGCTATAGCTCTTGTCTTTTTTGTGATTACATTCTTTTCTGCAAAAGAACGCATATCTCCTCCTATTAATCAGAAGAGTAATGTAAAAGAAGATTTTAAAGATTTGTTCAGTAGTTTGCCATGGAGGTCCATGTTTATTCTTACATTGTTTTTATTTACAACATTGGCAATGTGGGGTAGTGCCATGTCTTTTTATTTTCAAAATTATGTAGATTCTGATGCCTTGATGCATTTTCTAGATAAGATGGGATTAGTTGCAGAACCTAATGCACATGGAGGCTTTTGGTTTAGTATTTTGAATGCTTTCGGTTTGATAGCAAAACAAAATTCAGATGCTTATACTGTGGGTTTCAGTTTGTTTAATATGGTCGGTTCATTAATTCAATTTTTTGGAGTAATTTTCCTTTCACAGTTCCTTGCAAATCGTTATGGTAAGAAATGGGTGTTTATTATTTGTCTTGCTTTAACTGCCGTATTTACTGCCATGTTCTATTTCCCTTCTAAAAATGATGTTAGTACGATGTTTATATTGAACATACTTAAGAGCTTGGCGTATGCACCAACAGTTCCTTTATTATGGGCAATGATTGCAGATGTTGCTGACCATTCTGAGTATATTCATTATCGTCGTGCCACAGGGTTGACTTTCGCTGGTATTGTATTTGCATTAAAAGCTGGTTTAGGTATAGGAGGTGCTATTGCAGGAACTATTCTTTCGAGCTTTGGATATGTAGCTAATGCGACGATGCAAAGTGAGACTGCAGTTACAGGTATCAAGATATCAGCTAGTTTTATACCTGCTATAACGTTTTTTATTGGAGTGATAGCGTTACTGTTTTACCCGATTACAAAGAACTTTAATGAACAAATGCAGAATGAATTAACGCTAAGAAGAGAGCAAGAAAAAGAAGAATAACAATTTAATTATAAATAATGAGAAAAAAAAAGATAATTGTTGTCTTGTGTGTTTTTGCAGGAGCACTAGTTTCTTATGTAAGTGCACAGACTGTTACATTGAGAGACGCTTTAAAGAATAAATTTCTGATTGGCGTAGCAGTAAATGTTCAGCAAACAAAAAATATTTCCGGATTAGAAGCTCAGACTATTGCTAAACAGTTTAGTTCCATAACTCCTGAGAATTGTATGAAATGTGGAATTATTCATCCGGAGCGTGATCGTTTTAATTTTAAGGATGCTGATGCATATGTAAATTTTGGTGAAGCAAATCATCAATTCATTGTTGGACATTGTCTTATTTGGCATTCTCAATTAGCACCTTGGTTCTTTGTAGATGAAAAGGGAAATGATGTGTCTGCTGATACATTAAAAGCACGCATGAAGATGCATATTCAAACGATTGTAAATCGATACAAAGGCAGAATTGAAGGGTGGGATGTAGTCAATGAAGCAATTGAAGATAATGGTGAATTTAGAAATTCAAAATTTTATCAAATTTTAGGTAAGGATTATATTCGTCTAGCTTTTCAATATGCTCATGAAGCAGATCCTAATGCAGAACTATATTATAATGATTATTCTATGGCAAAACCTGGAAAGATGAAAACAGTCTTGACTTTGGTTAAACAATTAAAGTCTGAAGGTATAAAAATCGACGGAATTGGAATGCAAGGACATTTTACTTCAGATTATCCCCAATTTGGTGAATATGAAAAGGCTATTGAAGCATATGGTTCTATTGGATGCAAAGTAATGATAACGGAATTAGATTTAACAGCATTACCAAATCCACAAAATGTATCAGGTGCCAATATTAGTCAAAAGGCAGAATATATGGAAAAATTAAACCCTTATAAAAATGGAATTCCGTTAAAAGCCGAAGAGGAGTGGACAAAACGAATGAACGGCTTTTTCAAAATTTTTCTAAAGCACCATGATATTATTTCTAGGGTAACTATATGGGGTTTGACTGACGAAAATTCATGGCGTAACAATTGGCCTGTTTTCGGGCGTAAAGACTATCCGGTATTGTTTGATAGAAATATTAAACCGAAATTAATTGTAAAACAGATTATCAAAGAAGCAAAATAAATATATTATGAAAACAGCAAAATATTTGGTTAAAAATGATTACATGGCTGATCCAGCAGTTCATGTTTTTAATGGGAAAGTTTATATTTATCCTTCGCATGATCGTGAAAGTGGAATTCCTGAAAATGATAATGGAGATCATTTTGATATGAAAGATTATCATGTATTTTCTATGGATGATGTGGAAAATGGTGAAGTTACCGACCATGGTGTTGTTTTAACTGTTGATCAGATACCTTGGGCTGGGCGTCAGTTATGGGATTGTGATATAGCATTTAAAGATGGTAAATATTATTTGTATTTTCCTTTGAAGGATAAAAATGATGTTTTTCATATTGGTGTAGCTATTGGTGATCGTCCGGAAGGGCCCTTTATTCCTCAATCTGACCCTATCAAGGGAAGTTACAGTATAGATCCGGCGGTTCTTGATGATGAAGATGGAAATTATTATATGTATTTCGGCGGACTTTGGGGTGGTCAATTGCAACGATACAAGAACAATAAAGCATTAGAATCTGCGGAATTCCCCAAAGATGATGAACCAGCAATACCGTCAAGGGTCGTTAAGTTATCAAAGGATATGCTTGAGTTTGCAGAAGAGCCGCAACCTGTTGTAATTTTAGGAGACGATATGAAGCCATTAACTGCGGGAGATAATGAAAAACGATTTTTTGAAGCTTCTTGGATGCATAAATATAATGGTAAATATTATTATTCATATTCAACAGGTGATACGCATAAAATTTGTTATGCTATTGGTGATAATCCCTATGGTCCTTTTACCTATCAGGGAGTAATTCTTACACCGGTAGTCGGTTGGACCACACATCATTCTATTGTAAAGTTCAAAAATAAGTGGTATCTTTTCCATCATGATTGTATACCTTCAAAAGGAAAAACATGGTTGAGGAGTCTTAAAGTCATTGAGTTGGAATATGATTTACAAGGTAAGATCAAAACGATCCAAGGAACGGCTGAATGATTGATGTCGAATATTAATTGACAAAATTATGAGGAAACTGCTTTATATATTTTTTTTATGGGTAAATATCACTTCTTTGTATGCAGAAGATGGAAGTCGTTTGTGGTTGCCTTTTAAAGAAAATCCATCTTCGGCAAAAATTATCGTTCATGCAAAAGGTGAGACTGTGGCAATTGCATATAAGGAGTTATCTAAGTATTGGAAGGGTCTCCCGGTCATTTTAAAAATTAGTAAAGATAAAATCAGTCTTAATTTAGGTGAAGAAGGGTATCAAATTTATTCCGATCGAAATACTATTACAATTTTGTCAAAAGGAGAGATCGGGCTTTTATACGGTGCTTATGATTTATTGAGATTACAAGAGACAGGAACATCAACAGTTAATTTGAATATAAAGGAGATACCTTCTTATAAGATTCGCATACTAGATCATTGGGATAATCCAGATGGAACTGTTGAACGAGGCTTTGCAGGTCATTCTTTGTGGCGATGGAATGAACTTCCTGATAAGCTTTCGCCGCGTTATATTGAATATGCAAGAGCTAATGCATCTATTGGCATTAATGCGTGCGTTTTAAACAATGTAAATGCTTCACCCAAAGTTCTGGAAAAGGAAAATCTTTTAAAAGTGAAAGCTTTGGCCGAAGTCTTCAGACCTTATGGTATTAAAGTATATCTTTCAGTAAATTTTGCTTCACCTTTGGTAATTGGAGGATTGAAGACAGCAGATCCTTTGGATAAAGATGTAAAAAAGTGGTGGAAAGTAAAAGCAAAAGAAATATATTCTCTTATTCCTAATTTTGGTGGTTTCCTGGTAAAAGCGAATTCAGAAGGTCAACCAGGACCTGGTGATTATAAAAGGACACATGCAGATGGAGCTAACATGTTGGCTGATGCATTGAAGCCTTACGGAGGAGTTATTATGTGGCGTGCTTTTGTGTACAAAGCAAATGACAAAGATCGTGCTAAACAGGCATATGAAGAATTCCTGCCATTGGATGGCCAATTCAGAGATAATGTAATTATTCAGATAAAAAATGGACCTATCGATTTTCAACCACGTGAACCTTTCAGTCCTCTGTTTGGAGCTCTTAAGAAAACGCAGGAAATGGTAGAATTTCAGATTACGCAAGAATATTTGGGAGCCGCAAATCATTTAGTCTTTTTAGCTCCTTTATTTAAGGAGTGTCTGGAATCAGATACATATCGTCCAAGTAAAGGATTTACTATTGCCCGAGTTACGGAAACTGCTCTTCACGGATATTCAGCAATGGCAGGAGTCGCTAATATTGGTGATGATAGAAATTGGTGCGGACATCATTTTGCACAAGCTAATTGGTATGCGTTTGGGCGCTTAGCATGGAATAGTCAGTTGACCTCAGAGCAGATTGCGAAAGAATGGCTGAAACAAACATTTACTACTGATGAAGGTTTTGTAGAACCGGTGTGTAGGATGATGTTGGAAAGTCGTGAAGCTGCTGTACATTATATGATGCCAATAGGTCTTCATCATATTTTTGCCGGAAATCATCATTATGGACCAGAACCGTGGTATTTTGTTAAAGGTCTTCGTGCTGATTGGCAACCATTTTATTATCATAAAGCAGATTCTATCGGTATCGGATTCGAAAGAAGCAGTAAAGGAACAGATGCCGTACATCAATATGCTGAACCGCTGTGTAGTCAATTTGACAATATAAATACATGTCCGGAAAAGTATTTGTTATGGTTTCACCATGTTCCTTGGTCTTATAAATTATCATCTGGTAGAACTTTATGGGAAGAACTTTGCTATTATTATCAATTAGGCTTGGAAGAAACAAGAAATTTCCAAAAATGTTGGGATTCTGTAGAAGATTATGTAGATTTGCAGCGTTTTCAAGATGTGCAACGCAAATTGAAAATCCAGACACATGATGCTCAATGGTGGAAAGACGCTTGTTTGCTTTATTTTCAACAGTTTTCAAAAAAGCCTTTTCCACCTGATTATGAACGTCCGGTATATAATTTGGATGATTTAAAAAAGGTTCATATTCCTTTAGGGCTCTTTGGAAATCCTACGAGGAGTATGTTGCCATAAATAAAAATAATCTTATGGAGAATACTTGGAGATGGTTCGGCAAGAAAGACGCAATTACTCTTGCCATGCTTCGTCAAATTGGTGTAGAGGGTATTGTAACCGCATTGCATGATGTCCCGAATGGTGAGATTTGGACTTATGAAGCCATCATGGATATGAAGAACTATATAGAGTCATATGGTCTTCGTTGGTCGGTTGTAGAAAGTTTACCGGTTTGTGAAGCTATTAAATATGCGGGTCCGGAACGAGATGAACTGATAGAAAAATATAAAGTCAGTTTGGCCAATTTAGGTAGAGCCGGAATAAAAACGGTCTGTTATAACTTTATGCCGGTTTTAGATTGGGCTCGTACAGATTTGTATCATCCATGGGCTGATGGATCAACATCCTTATATTTTGATAAAATTCGTTTTGCTTATTTTGATATTTATATTTTGCAACGTAAAGATGCTAAAAATGAATATACAGAAGAGGAATTAGCAAAAGTTGAAGAATTAGGAAAAAACATTACTGAAGTTGAGAAAGAGAATCTGATTGATACTATTATTGTAAAGACTCAAGGTTTTGTAAATGGGAATATTAAAGAAGGAGATAAAAATCCGGTTGCTATTTTTCGTAAATTACTTGCCCTTTATGATGGTATAGATCGTAATCAACTCCGTGAAAATATGAAATATTTTCTTTCAGCTATTATGCCTACGTGTGAAGAATTTGGAGTGAATATGTGTGTTCATCCAGACGATCCTCCACGTCAACTGTTCGGTTTGCCTCGTATCGTGACATGCGAAAAAGATATTGAATGGTTCTTGAATGCTGTAGATAATTCTCATAATGGTTTGACATTTTGCGCAGGATCATTGAGTGCCGGGTTGCAAAATGATGTTCCCGCATTGGCAAAGAAATTTGCAAAAAGGACACATTTTGTTCATCTAAGAAGTACTCAGGCTACTTCTGATGGAAATTTTATAGAAGCGTCCCATTTGGGTGGACGTGCGCATCTAATCGACTTAATCCGTATATTTGAAGAGATAAATCCTAATCTGCCTATGCGAGTAGATCATGGACGTAATATGTTGGGAGATGAAAATGTAAAGGGTTATAATGCCGGATACACTTTTCACGGGCGAATGTATGCGCTTGCTCAGGTTCAGGGAATGATGGCCGTCGTAGATGATGAGTTGCGAAAAGAAGGGAAAATGAACTAATAGTTTTAAATCCAGATTATCTTTTGGTAATCTGGATTTTTTATAAAGTAAAAATGAAAAATATTATTGAAATAAAAAACGGAGTGGCACGTCATCCGTTGCATCGGATGAAGACTCCGATAAATATGTCTTTAGGAGAAGGAGAACATATTGCTATTGTTGGATCTAATGCTGGTGGAAAGACAGTTTTAGTAGATACGATTATCGGGAAATATCCATTATTAATGAATGAAGTGATATATGATTTTTCTCCTTCTGTCAGTAAATCGGCTTTTGATAATATTAAATATATTGCTTTTCGTGATACATATGGAGATGCCGATGGCGGATATTATTATCAACAAAGATGGAATTCTACAGACTTAGATTCAACCCCTATAGTAAAAGAATTACTGCCTGAAACAGATAATTTGAATTTGAAAAATAAGTTATACGATCTTTTCCATATCAATAATCTTCTTGATAAACATGTTATTTTACTTTCTAGTGGAGAATTACGAAAATTTCAATTGACCAAGACATTGTTGAGTAACCCTCGAGTTCTTATAATGGATAATCCTTTTATCGGATTGGATGCCCAAACCCGTGACTTACTTCGTGATTTATTAAATGATCTTACCCATTTAGGCTATCTTCAAATAATTATGGTATTGTCGAAATTAGATGATATTCCTGATTTCATTACTCATGTTATTCCAGTTGAAGGAATGATTTGTGAAAGAAAAATGACACGTGAGGATTATATAGAATCAATAAAACCTGTACCTCTTCATGTTTTGTCAGAAGAGAAGTGGTCTCATATTATTAATTTACCGTATCGAAATCATGAATATGATTCGGAAAATGTTATTGAATTAAATAATGTTAGTATCCGTTACGGACAAAGAACTATTTTGAAAAAACTGGATTGGACTGTAAAGCGAGGTGAAATGTGGTCTTTGAGTGGAGAAAATGGATGTGGAAAATCTACTTTGATTAGTTTAATTTGTGCTGACAATCCACAATCTTATGCTTGTGATATTGCTTTATTCGGACGAAAGAGGGGAAGTGGTGAAAGTATTTGGGATATAAAAAGACATATAGGATATGTTTCTCCTGAAATGCATAGAGCTTATTTGAAGAATCTGCCGACAATAGAAATTGTAGCTTCCGGTTTGAATGATTCAATTGGTTTATATAGGCGACCTCAAAATGATCAATTAGAACAATGTGAATGGTGGATGGATATTTTTGGTATTTTAGCCTTAAAAGATAGAAGCTTTCTTGAACTTTCCAGTGGTGAGCAACGATTAGCATTATTAACTCGAGCATTCATCAAAGATCCAGAATTACTCATTCTTGATGAGCCATTACATGGTCTGGATCTGACGAATCGAAGGATGGTAAAGGACATTATTGAAGCATTCTGTGCGAGAGAAAATAAAACAATGATAATGGTTTCTCATTACAAGGAAGAATTACCATCTGTTATTAACCATTCTCTAATGCTAACACGTAATAATTAAGATTTATCTTTTTTTATAGCTTTCTTTACATCTACAACTTTTTCCGTCATCTCTCCTTCAATGTAGAGTCGAACCATATCTGCTGTAGCGTTAGAGCGAATTGTAACAGCTTTCTTGAAATGACCGGGAAATTTTCCACTGCCATTATATGAAACTCTGATGACTCCGGACTCTCCTGGACGGATAGGTTCTTTAGGGAATTGGGGAACAGTACATCCACATGATGCAATAGCCTGATGAATAACCAACATGTCATTTCCCGTATTGGTAAATTTAAAATCGTAGGTTTGTATTCCATCACTTTCTGCAAAGGTTCCGAAATCATGAGTCGTTTCCTCAAAAGATATAACTGCTTTCTTTTGTGCAAATACAGAAGAAACTCCTAATAACATGATGAATAATATAAATACGTTTCTTTTCATTTTTTTCTTATTTGTTTTTGTTATAACTAACAAAATTATATGCTTTTTTTTTACATCCAGTTTTTCAACCTAAAAATTAGCTACTTTTTATTACTTTAAAACTTTTTAAACGGGTTGTTGGTGCCACAAGTTAAATACGGCTAATCTGTTTTACACCTTTTACAGCCTTTAATTTTTTGATTAAGCTTTCCAATTTTGATGTATCGTCAATAAGTACGGTGATATTTCCGGAAAATAGTCCATCGTTGGAATCGATATTAATA
>CAZKSK010000037.1:0-13103 GCA_964555225.1 uncultured Bacteroides sp. | reverse complement strand
TATATCCGGATGGGATTCGATGAAGAATGTATCCTGCATATCGCGTGCCGGATGATCTTCTGCGAAATTCATAGAACCGAACACATGCCAATCGTCTTCTACCTCCGGTCCTTCGGCCAAAGTAAATCCCAAGCGGGAAAAAATATCAATAATTTCATTCTTAACAATGGTCAGAGGATGGCGCGTCCCTAATTTAACCGGATATGCAGTTCGTGTCAAATCCATGTTTTCTGCATTCGTATCTTGACTTTCATAGGATTGTCTTAATAAATTGATGCGGTCCTGGGCTTTCTTCTTTAACTCGTTTAATTTCATTCCAACTTCTCTCTTTTGGTCGGATGCAACGTTTCGGAAGTCGGTCATCAAATCATTTATTACTCCTTTTTTGCTTAAGTACTTGATGCGGAGAGCTTCAATTTCTTCCGCATTATTAGCTTTCAAGTTTTCAACTTCAGCAAGAAGTTTTTGAATTTTATCTATCATCTATTGTAAAAATTTAAACTTTCTACTAAAACTTTGCAAAGGTAATTATTTAAACCGGAATATTTCTTCTTTTAATAAAAATAAAAGTATAACTTTGCACAAAATTAAAATGGACAGTCGTCATTTGACGGAAGTTGATTATGAAAAAAACTTTATTAGGATTGTTTATTTTGCTGTTATTGACAGCGTGTTCAGGAAAGAAAGCAAAAGAAGAACGGGACAAAGCTCTTTTAGCGAAGGTTGATTCTGCATTGACACAAGATTCAATAGACTCTTTGGTACATGAAGCCGTAGTTGTGCCAGCAAAAGCGGATGAATTGTTTGATGATTTTATGTATCATTTCGGATCGGATGCGCGTTTCCAATTGCGCAGAATTGTTTTCCCATTAAAAGTGGTTGACAATAAGAACAAAATAACATTTGTCCCTAAAGAGGAGTGGACGCATGATCATTTATTTTCCCAGCAGGTCTATTATACATTGATGTTTGACAATGAAAAGGACATGGAAATAGATAAGGATACAACTATTAATAATGTCCAGATAGAATGGACTTATATGGCCAAGCATATGACGAAGCAATATAATTTTGAACGTGTTGGCGGTAGATGGATGTTGATATATGTCAGAAAATATAATATAGAACCGACAAAGGAAGAGAATTTTACGGATTTTTTCTATAAATTTGCAAATGATTCTATTTATCAACGAGAACATATTCAGGAACCTCTTAAGTTCATAACTACGGATCCCGATGATGATTTCTCGGTTTTGGAAACGACAATGGAAGTAGATCAATGGTTTGCTTTTCGTCCCAAGTTACCGAAAACTACTTTGACTAATATAAATTATGGACAAAAATGCAAGAATTCGAACACACGGATTTTGTCATTGAAAGGAATTGGAAACGGGTTTAGTAATACTCTTTATTTTAAACGGCGTGGACCGGAATGGAAACTGGTTGCATTTGAGGATATGAGCGATTAATTATGGTATAAAAACAATTTAGAATTTATGATTGACTTAAAGACAGATTATTCTTTATTAAAGCACAACACTTTTCATATTGATGTGAAAACAGCTAATTTTGTTGAGTATGCCTCATTTAAAGATTTATGGGACATATTGGATAAGTTTAAAAATGGTGGAATGCCTGCTCCTTGGTTACATATAGGTAGTGGAAGCAATTTGCTTTTTACCGGGGATTTTCCAGGAACAATACTTCATTCATGCATAAAAGGAATAAAGATTGTTGCAGAGTCTGCGGATAACGTTTGGCTGAAAGTTGGAGCTGCTGAAAATTGGGATGAAACTGTTGTATATTGTATTGAACATGGATGGCAAGGCCTTGAAAATCTTTCGTTTATTCCAGGAGAAGTCGGTGCTGCTGCGGTACAGAATGTTGGTGCTTACGGCGTTGAATTTAAGGAATATGCTGTTTTTATAGAGGTGGTGGATGTTGAAACGGGAAATGTTAAGACTCTTCCTTCCAGAATTTGCGAATATGGATATCGTCAAAGTAATTTTAAGAAAGATTGGAAGAAGAAATACATAGTAACAGCTGTTACTTTCAGATTGAATAAACGTCCTTATTATCGTTTGAATTACGGTGATTTGCGAGAAAGAATGGGAGACATGCCTATTACGGCCGGTCGCATACGCACTATAGTCAATGAACTTCGTAACAGTAAGTTACCGGATCCTGCTGTAATGGGTAATGCAGGGAGTTTTTTCATGAATCCTATTGTAGATCGTGAAAAATTAAAAGAATTGGAATGGGCATATCCTGAGATTCCTTCTTATCCGATGGATGCACGATCTATAAAAATCCCGGCTGCATGGTTGATAGAAACGGCCGGTTGGAAAGGAAAAACCATTGGTAACGTACAAGTTTATAGTGAACAGCCTCTTGTTCTTGTAAATTTAGGTAATGCTACCGGATTGGAGATTATGGATGTGGCTAATCAGATTTCTCAATCTATTATGGATTTATTTAAAATAGAACTTCGTCTCGAAGTGAATGTTTTGTAGAAGATAATGGAATAATGAAAATAACGATTCTTGGGAGCGGTACATCTACAGGGGTTCCCCAAATAGGATGTGAGTGTGAAGTGTGCCGTTCAACAGATGTTCATGATAAACGATTAAGATGCTCTTCGTTAATTGAAACGGAAAATGAAATGATTTTAATAGATTGCGGTCCCGATTTTCGGGAACAGTCTTTTCACATACCGTTTCGTAAAATTGATGGGGTTTTAATTACTCATGAGCATTACGATCATGTAGGCGGATTGGATGATTTACGCCCTTTTTGTGCATTGGGTGAAGTTCCCGTATATGCAGAGAAATATACGGCAGACAGATTGATGCAGCGTATCCCTTATTGTTTTGCAGACCATAAATATCCGGGAGTTCCCCAAATCACTTTAAATGAAATAAGATCGGATGAATCTTTTTCGATAGGACAAACATCCATTACTCCCATACGTGTGATGCATGGTTCATTGCCTATCCTTGGATTTCGTATCGGAAAGTTAGGTTATATTACAGATATGAAAACATTGCCTGAGTCCGAATTTCATTTGCTTGAAAATTTAGATTGTTTGATTGTCAATGCATTACGTATCAGTGAACATTGGACACATCAGTCATTGTCAGAGGCTTTGAATTTTGTTAATAGAGTTAAGCCCCGTCAAGCATATTTTGTGCACATGAGCCATCAGATGGGATTACACGAGAAAGTGGAAGCATCTTTACCCGAATCCGTTCATTTAGCATATGACGGATTGGTTATTTCCATTTGACGGAAGATTGGACTATCCATCCGTACTTTTTAAGAATATACAATATTACTTCGGTCTTTCCTATTTATATGTTATAAATAAAGAATAAAAGAAAAAAAATTCTTTAAAATTATTTGTTATTTCAATAAAATATTAAATAGTGTTAGAAAACATATGTTTTCGCACACAAAATTTGGAAATAAATAAAACCTGTTGTATATTTGTAGTGTCTTAAGAACGGACAGTGAATGTTAGTATTAAGACTTGTGTTTTTCATAGTATTAGATTTAAGGTTAACAAAGGTTGGGCTCAGCGGAGCCCTTTTTTTTTGCTTATACTTTAATATTTCTTGAATTTTGGAATATTTAATGTCAAAGTTGCTTCGTGAATAAAATTAGGCTATTTTTGTACTGATAATTTATAAATCTATGACAAAACTGAAAACATTTTTGAGTGGAATGCTTTTTTTAGGTGTTCTACAGCTTTCGGCACAGTTACCGGAACGTACACCACAAAACGTAGAAAAATATAAATGTATTTGTCGGGAATACATTTATAAAGAGATGAAAGGCATGTATCGTAAGTCCGGAGGAGCCTTGAAATATCCATTTTTAGCACCCGGAAGCAATCAATATCTTGATATTTTATGGGATTGGGATTCTTGGTTGAGTGATGTCGCTTTACGCCAAATATTGTTAGAAAATGGAACTCCTGCCGATAGGAAAGAGGCTCTTTCATATGAACAGGGTTGTGTCCTGAATTTTCTTAATTATGGCGGTATGGACGGTTGGATACCCATTCGGATTGAAAGGTATGCTTCTTCACGAAGTGAAATGCTTTCAAAAATAAATCCGTGGAAAAGTAATATGCACAAGCCTTGTTTGGCCCAACACGCAGCTTTTATTGTTCGTAATATGAATGGTGATGCCGAATGGCTTCGGGAACAATTTTATACGTTACAGGCTTTTGTAGATAAATATATGAATTGGCATCGCAACAAGGCTACAGGATTATTATATTGGGAAACTGATGAAGCAATTGGTGTAGATAATGACCCCAGTACGTTTTTTCGTCCTAATGAAAGCTCGGGTTCTATCTTGCTGAATTGTATGATGTATAAGGAATTACAGGCAATGGAATATTTGGCTTCGTGTTTGCACTTTCCGGATATTGCCAAAATATATCATGGTGAGGCTGACAGTTTGTGTGAATCCGTTCGAAAATATTGCTGGGATGAACGTGATAAATTTTATTATAGTGTCGATTTTAATCTGCGACCTTTGGAAAAACCTGAAACGAATGGTTTAAAGAAGGGCGATTTGTTTTTGCATGTGGGGCATCCTCGTCCATATGATTGTTTGATTCAACGCTTTAGCGTATGGAGCGGATTCCTTGCCATGTGGTCGGGCATCGCAACACCTGAACAAGCACGTCAGATTGTTGACAAACAATATAAGGATACGACTCTTTTTAATGCACCTGCTGGTATTAGAACTCTTTCTCCTTTAGAAAAAATGTATGATGTAAGAGCCAGTGGAAATCCTTCATTATGGTCGGGTCCGGTTTGGATAAATGCTAATTATTTGGTTTTTCGTGGTATGGTGAAATATGGTTTTAAAGATGAAGCACGGGAAATTGCCGAAAAAACCATTTTATTGTTAGGTAGAGATTATGAACGTTTCGGTGCATTACATGAATATTATTTGCCTGATAACGGAGAACCGGTCTTGAATAAAGGTTTTCAAAACTGGAATTTGCTTGTGCTCAATATGGCAGCCTGGTTGGATGGAAAAGAAACTGTAACCGAATTCTAATATAGGAAAACTTTAATATTAAAAGAACGATTTTATGATAAAGAAAAATATTGGGATTAGTAATGAAGGTAAAAGGTTGAGTGTTTTACAATCCTTTATATTTAAAATGGAAAGACCTGAACTTACAATTAAAACACCGCCGACAATAGATATTTCATCTATTAATGCGTTAGAAAAGAAGGATGCCGATAGATAACGAGCGATAAGATAGATACTTCCTTGCCAACAAAATAGAATAGGTGCAGCAAACAACATTCCGAATCCATAGGTTGCAGAAAGAACAGTCGAGCTGACAAAATCAAGAGTTGCATTGGTATAAAGATAGGTGTTGTCTCCTTGAAGCGCACTGATAACCGGTCCAACGATGGAAAGAGTACCGATACAATAAAGTAAGACACCGGTTGTGAGTCCTTGAGCCAATTTAGATCCTCCGCGTTTGCTCACAACTCGATTAACTCTTCCGTCCAAATCCAAGATCGTTCCAATAAGTCCGCCCATGGCCAAACTGAGAATAAAAAGAACGGGATAGGTACTTTGGGACATATGGGTAATAGAGGCGTTTGCACCTAATACTATCGTTGCGACTCCTAATGCATTGAATAATGCGTGTTGATATTTTTCTTTAATGCCCTTTTTAAGCAAGCTCCCGGCAGCACTCCCAACAATTATGGCAGCCGTATTGACTATGGTTCCTAACATACAGTGATATTTTTTGTAAAAATACTTTCAATATGTGAGTCTGGCAAGTTTTATAACAAGGAAAAGGAAAATTTATAAGATAGATATCCGATAATTTTATAAGAGAAAAAGTCGTTTTATATACAATATTGATTATTTTTGCACAGAAAGTGATTATAATTTTTTGTACAGGCGTTGTTACTTTAAAATTAAATAAATATTGAAATAAACTATGAGACAAAAATTGTTTGCTATTTTTATGTTGCTATTTTTATGTGCGGTTGAATCACATGCAACGACTATCCGTATTTCGACAGATCAAACTGAATTGATTCTTCAAACTGCACCTGACGGGCGGTTGTATCAATCTTATTTCGGAGATTGTTTAAAGAATGAAGCCGAGATTGCAAATATTAAATCCCATGGATGGGAAGTGTATATGGGGTCGGGTTATGAAGACTATTTTGAACCGGCTTTAGGTATAATTCATAATGATGGAAATCGTTGTACAATACTTCACTATGTTTCACATGAACAAAAAAATGTGACAGGAGGAACGGAAACGACGATTCATTTGCGCGATGATGTATATCCTATAAATGTGACACTTCATTATTTGGCTTATGCCAAAGAAAATGTAATTAAGACCTGGAGTGATATATCCCACCAAGAGAAGAAAGCAGTAACATTATTCAGATATGCGTCGACTATGCTGTATTTTTCGGACTCAAAATATTTTCTTACAGAATTTAGCGGAGATTGGGCAAAAGAAGCAAAGATGAGTTCACAACAATTGCAATTCGGAAAGAAAATACTTGACACAAAGTTAGGTAGTAGAGCTGCTATGCATGTTTCTCCGTTCTTTGAATTGGGTTTAAATGCTCCTGTAAAGGAAAATCAGGGCGATGTTTTGTTGGGAACTCTTGGGTGGACCGGAAATTTTCGTTTTACTTTCGAAGTTGACAATGTTGGAAATCTCCGTGTCATTCCGGCAATTAATCCTTTTGCATCCGATTACAGTCTTGAACCCGGAATAAAGTTCACAACGCCGGAATTTATTTTCACATTAAGCCATAATGGAAGTGGTGAGGCAAGTAGAATGATGCATGATTGGGCTCGTCGGTATCAGGTAAAAGACGGAAATGGAAGTAGAATGACTTTACTTAATAATTGGGAAAATACTTATTTTGATTTTAATGAAACGATTCTTGGTCATTGTATGAGTGAGGCTAAAGATTTGGGCGTTGATTTATTTTTGTTGGATGATGGATGGTTTGGCAATAAATACCCTCGTAATAATGATCATGCAGGTTTAGGTGATTGGACAGCAATGAAAAGCAAATTACCTAATGGAGTATCCGGCTTGGTTGCCAAAGCAAAGGAAGTAGGAGTGAAATTTGGTATTTGGATTGAACCCGAGATGGTAAATCCGAAAAGTGAGTTGTTTGAGAAACATCCGGATTGGGCAATTCGTCTCCCGAATAGACAAACCTATTATTATCGTAATCAGTTGGTTTTAGATATGAGTAATCCTAAAGTGCAAGATTATGTATTTGGAATAATAGATCGTCTGATGACAGAAAACAAAGGATTGGCTTTTTTTAAATGGGATTGCAACAGTCCTATAACGAATATTTATTCTCCATATTTAAAAGAAAAACAGGGGAATCTCTATATTGATCATGTAAGGGGAGTCTATAATGTTTTTAAACGTGTGAAAGCAAAATATCCGGATTTACCTCTTATGATGTGTTCGGGAGGAGGCGCTCGGTGTGATTATGAAGCATTGAAATATTTTACGGAATTTTGGGCTAGTGATGATACAGATCCGGTGGAACGACTTTATATTCAATGGGGATTTTTACAAGTCTTTCCGGCAAAAGTGCTTTGTGCACATGTTACGAATTGGAATCACGTAGCCAGTGTAAAATTCCGCACGGATGTTGCTTCCATGTGTAAGTTGGGTTTTGACATCGGTTTAAAAGAGATGTCTAATGATGAATTGGAGTATTGTCGTGAGGCCGTAGCGAATTATAAGCGTTTGGAACCGGTGATTCTTGACGGAGATCTGTATCGTTTGGTATCTCCTTATGATTGTAATCATATGTCGGTTATGTATGTGGGTAAAGATAAATCGAAAGCTGTTTTATTTTGCTATGATATACATCCTCGTTTCAATGAAACATTATTTCCTATAAAGCTTTATGGATTGGATGAAAATAAAAAATATAGAGTGAAAGAGATTAATTTAATGCCTGGGAAAAAATCTAATTTGGCAGATCAGGATAAAGTTTTTTCTGGCGACTATTTAATGAAAGTAGGATTGGATGGATTCACTGCTCGAGATATGAATAGTAGAGTTATTGAGCTTACAGCTGAATAAATGCAAGAAATATCAAAAAGTCCCGACTCTTCCGAATCGGGATTTTTTATTTTAATAGTGAGATATTTATTTTACTTTTTGTAGAAACTCTACTTCTACAATGCGGAGTTCATTATTTGTTTGTGATCCTCCTTTGGCGTGGAATAGATCCAATTCCCCGGCAGCAGGTTGGGCGACTTCAACAATTTGTCCAAAAGCATCACTATTGGAAACATGTCCCTTTAGACGGATGGTTATTGTGTCTGTGTAAGTCGGTTGAATAGGAATATGAATATATCCTAAACTTTTATCAGTATTTCCACTCCAGATGATTTTTTGACCTGTATAAATTTCTATAGGATAACTTCGCATACGCCACCCTGTAAATTTGATGCAGATATCTTCTACGGTCGATGTCTTTTTGAAACGATATGTGATCCAAGCTGTTGAAGCTCTTCCGTCATTTTTCCATTCGCTTAATTCATTGTCATCATAACTAAGAAAGGTCTTGTCTCCATTTGAGCCTGCTATAGCTTCTGCAATAGGAATACTTTGCATTTGGTTTGTATATGAAGGAGTAGAAGGTGTTTCTCCGCGATTTAATGAGCATGGTAATTTTGTACTCGGAATGTGGTGGGCATAATCTTTTATAGGAAGAGTCTTGAATGTAATTTCTGCAGGTTTTAGAGTATATCCGTTATGATTTTTGGTCGGTTGAACTTTTATCTTTACTATTCCGGCTTTTGTCAAAGAACGAAGAATTGCTCGATTAATGCCGCATTCTACCGGTAAATTTTTTGAAAGGATGAAGTTATTTTTACCTTGTGCCAGACCGCCTCTCCATTCCATCGGGCCTTTTATACAGAAGTTTAAAGTATCATTTGCCAAAGGACAACGCCTTCCCTGTATATCCGTTACTTCAGCTTGAAGTAAGATCATATCGGCACCATCTGCATATGTTCCGTTAGGTGACTGGATTAATGAAAGACGGATTTTAGCCGGTTTACCAGCTGTTTCCACAGAATATCTACTTTCTTCAATTCCTTTATTATTATAACTGATAGCTTCTAATTTCCCTGCTTCCCATTTCACATTTTTGAAAGTATACAAAAAGTGGTATTGTTGCTCTCCAGAACCTAATGGTTCCCCATTTAAAAAGAGTTTTACGTGAGGTGAGCTACTTACTACAGAAACGTCTTTTACAGTTCCGGAGGGGTAATTCCAATGACCTATTATGTATGTATGCGGATGTTCTGTGTTTACCCAGCCATCCCACATGACCTGATGGGCAAAATAAGCATCTTTAGGTATACGCATAGCATCAACAGAACCGCTTCTACGGTAGTTCTCGGCACCACGAGAATGCGTATTGCTATCACTAAATATAATTTTTACACCGCCGGAATTAACACGTGTTCCTGTTCCCGGACGTTCTCTCCAATAATCATACCAGCGTCGAATACATTCTATGGCGAAAGCATCCTGATTATGGTTGTAGTCACTTGCATCCGCATTTCGATAGAGCGGACCTTCACCTTCTTTGTGGAAAGGATAACTTTTTGAATCCCAATATTTTCTAAGAGCTTCATCACGGCAATATTCCATAGCCCACATAGGCGTATGAGCACTTTTATTAATATATAGCATTTCTCCTCCATATTCCGCCTCTCTAATATCCAACATTTCTCGACTGCCGATGGCTCTTCCGCCATGAGGATCATAAAGATTACGTATATGAATCATTTCCTGCATGTGTTCACGACTGATACTTTCGTTTCCACTTTCATAAAAAAGTATGCTCGGGTTATTCCGGTTGTAGATTATAGCGTCCCGCATTAATTTGGTACGTAGAATCCATTGTTCTCCATTGCAATCTTTTTCGGCATCACCTGCGGGCATCGATTGAATGAGACCGACGCGGTCGCATGATTCAATGTCTTGTTTCCACGGCGTGACATGCATCCAACGAACTAGATTTGCGTTACATTTTACCATTAAACTATTACTGTAATCGCTTAACCATGCAGGAACACTTTGACCTACAGCAGGCCATTCATTAGTGGAACGTTGAGCAAATCCTTTTATTTGTAATACTCTGCCATTCAACCAGATTTTTCCTTCGGCAAAACGCGTCTGTCTGAAGCCGGTACGGGTGTTAACTTCATCCACGCATTTACCATTAACAATCAATCTGGTTTTTACTGTGTAAAGATATCCGTAACCCCAACTCCAAAAATGCAATCCATGAATAAGTGAAGAAGCTTTAAGAATCGCGGTTTCATATGGCTTTAAAGACGTTTGCTGATTGTTGCGAAATGTCTTGACAAGCTTTCCGTCTATGTCTATTACGGAAACTTCATACGTTATATTTTGAATGGCTGTCGTTTCGTTTTTAACCTGTGACTCTGCATGAATTACAGCCTCATGGGCGGGAATGTTAAAGTCAGATGCATATATGTATATTCCGGTTGTGCCCAAATTACTGTATAACGGGAGCGTTTGATATATAGGATTACTTACATGAAGCCATACATTTTTAGGAATACCTCCGTAATTAGCATTGAAATTATTATTGTTCCATTGGAATAATGTACCAGTAGACTTTTCTTTGTAATTCCAAGAATTATCAATTCTTACGCTAATCCGGTTCATTTTATCATAGAACAAATAAGGTGTCAAGTCAAAACCGACAGCCATAACTCCGTTTTCATGTAATCCTAACTTGTGACCATTTAAATAGAATTCACCTCCTTGACGGATGCCTTCGAATTCTATGAATACTTTTTTATCTTTCATAGATAAAGGTAAGTTGAATGATTTCTTATACCATACGATTGTATCCGTAAGTTCAGAGATAGGTACACGAAAAGCCTCATTTTCATTAAAGGCATGTGGTAGGGTAATGTTCTTCCAACCTGATTTGGCATGTTGATCATCTCCTATTCGGTATGCCCAATTATTGTTGAAATTTAGCTTCTCTTCTGCGTTGGCTTTGCTTGAATTTATACATAGAATTATAAGTGAAAAAAGTGAAAATTTGATAAAAATGTCTTTCATGGTCCGATTTTTTTTGTTATTATTTCTATTTGTGTTAGCAAAGATAAGATAAAAAGAAAAACGTAAAAAGTGTTTTTGTTTAAATGAACAAAATTACATAATTTTGGACGTTCTTAGATGATTTTTAATGAGAAATTCATTATCTTTGAACAGCTTAAAATCAAATAAGGAAAACAAATGAATAAAATTTATGTATTGTTTCGCCGTATTGTTACCACTAAATTTTGTAGCTGAAAATTTGAAATAGAATATTAATAATTATACCTCTTTTAATAAAATGAAACTACATTATTTAGTGATTGCGCTTGTTATGACGGTGATGGTATCCCCAATAACAGCCCAAAAAAAGAAGCAAACAGTGATGAATGATTCCAACTCACCGCTTCACTTAATGCAACCGGATTATAAAACTCCTTATGGGCCATTGACAGAACAAGGAGTTAAGGCAAAAATGGACCTTGTGTTACATTACTTGCAAAAGGTTACACCGATGGAAGTTGTTGACAGAATGACAGGGAAACAGATTCTTAATTATGAAAAAATAGATGCAAGTTCGCAACTTGAAAGGGGAGCCTTTCGTTTAGGAAGTTATGAATGGGGAGTTACATATTCGGCGATGTTGGCAGCAGGGGAAATAACAAGTGATAGTGCATATACCCATTATGCTACTGATCGTTTTCGCTTTTTAGCTTCGGTCTTTCCTTATTTTAAGAAAGCTTTTATTAAATATGGGATTGTCGATTCTCAAATGGAAATGATGCTTACTCCACATGCTCTGGATGATTGTGGGGCCATGTGTGCAGCAATGATGAAAGCTTCATTAAAGGATAAATCGCTTCCTTTGAAGAATATGATTGACAATTATTTTAATTTTTTAATGTATAAACAATACCGCCTTGCCGATGGAACATTGGCAAGAAATCGTCCGCAAAAAAATACTCTTTGGGCTGATGATATGTTTATGGGGATTCCTTCAATAGCAATCATGGGACTATACGCTTCTGATAATAATAATCGATTTCAGGCAGAAGCCGTAAAGCAGATTCGACAATTTGCCGATCGTATGTTTGTCCCTGAAAAAGGGCTTTTTCGTCATGGTTGGGTTGAAGGAATGAAAGATCACCCTGCGTTTTTTTGGGGACGTGCAAATGGATGGGCGTTGCTTACTATGTGTGAGGTTTTAGATGCTTTACCTGAAAATTATCCACAGAGAAATATAATTCTCGATTTATTACGCGCTCATGTGCGTGGCATTGCAGCTTTACAAAGCCCGGATGGCTTTTGGCACCAATTGCTTGATAGGAACGAGACTTATCTTGAGTCTTCTGCTACTGCAATATATACTTATTGTATTGCACATGCTATTAATAAAGGTTGGATTGATGCTTCTGCCTATGGACCCGTTGCATGGCTAGGATGGGAAGCTGTTAGCACAGCTATTAATGCGCAAGGTCAGGTAGAGAAAACATGCGTAGGTACAGGTATGGCGTTTGATGTGGCTTTTTATGCACATCGTCCGGTAAGTGTTTATGCAGCTCATGGCTATGGTCCGGTGATTTGGGCGGGTGCCGAGATTATTAATCTTATTCGTAACAGCCATCCGCGTATGAATGATAGTGCCATACAGTTTTATCCTGAATCTATTGATACGAAGGCTTCTATTTTTTCAGTGCCTAATCCTAATAGACCCAATAGTGTGATTCCAGGTTCTACCCGTAAAGAAAATAATCCGGTGGTATTTCTTATAGGTGACAGTACTGTAAAATGTGGAAATGGTGATGGTAGTGATGGAAAATGGGGTTGGGGTAGTTTCTTTCAAGACTATTTTGATGTAACTCGTATTTCCATTGAAAATCATGCTTTGGGAGGACGCAGCAGTCGTACATTCTTTACAGAGGGACTGTGGGATAATATAATTCCGAATATA
>CAZKSK010000036.1:0-13133 GCA_964555225.1 uncultured Bacteroides sp. | reverse complement strand
TTGGTATAACAACAACTCCTTTTTGATATAGTCCAAACCAAAGATTTCCTTTATTGTCTTCTATGAGAGAGTTTATTTGTGCTTTTGAAAAATCAAATGCATTAAATTGATAATTACTATTGCTGATAGTTTTAGTGGACGGATCGTATATTTTTAATCCGCATCCCTTTGTCCCTATCAATATCTTTTGTTTTTTGTTGATGCTTATTGATTGTATAGGAAGTTTTTCCGATTGGGTTATTTCTTCGAATTGGTCTTTGGCTTCATTATAAATAAACATTCCTTTGTTAAGACTTCCTACATATATTGTACCGTTGGGATCTACACAAAAACTTGTTAGATCCAATAATTCTTTAATATTTTTAAATTCGTAATGCTTTATTGTTTTATTTATTGATTGACGAAAGATACCTCCTCCTTCTGTTCCGATCCAGAGATTCCCTTTTCTGTCTTCTGCAATTGCGGTGATATACTCTACCGAGAGGTGAAATTCTGGAGTATAAAAAGCTTTTTTTCTTCCTTTCTTTAAAATAAAAATACCATATCCTGAGGTACCGATTAGAATATCTCCGTTTTCCCTTTCAAGAATACAAAATACGCGGGCATCCTTTTGTTCGTGGTTTTGTCGGATAAGTGGTATGTTTTCAAATTTATCGGTTATATAATTGTATCGTTGTATGCCATTGATATATCCGAAATAAAGAGATCCTTTTTTATCTCCAAAAATATATGTTATGCTGTTATTTTTGATAGAAGAGGGATCATTTTTTATATGTTTATATACAAAGAATCTGGACCCATCGTAAAAGTTGAGTCCATCTTCAGTAGCTATCCAGATATATCCTTTCGAATCTTGGAAAACTTGATTTACTAAGCTACTTGATAATTCTCTGTCTCCTGTAAATATCTTTTCGGATTGGGCAAATGAAAATAAGTAAAGAAAATTTAATATGTAAAATAAGGTAAAGAATCTTTTCATGATGCTGTGTAATTAGTGTGTATTGGAGAAATAAACTGTCTATCCGTTTAAGGATAGACAGTCTTAAATAATGAACATTTTATAGTAAAGTTATTTTTATGGTTTTCAGATCTTTTGTATCAGAACTGGTCCCATACATCAATTCATATTCGCCAGGGGTTACTCTCATGGTATTTGTAGTCGTGTCGAAATACTCAAAGGTACTTCCTGCCAGTGACATTGTCACATCAATGGTCTTTCCTGATTTAATATCTATGCGTTTGAAAGCACGAAGAGTTTTGATTGGACCTTCCGAATCGCCTATTTTATGCATATAAACTTGGATGACTTCAGCACCGTCACGTTTTCCTGAATTTGTTACGGGAATAGTTAGATTCATGCTTTCTCCGGCCTTCATTTCTTTTCTGTCGGCTTTGGCTGTACCTACTTTAAAAGTTGTATAACTTAATCCGTAACCGAATGGGAATAGAGGCTTTTGGGTCATATATCTGTAGGTTCTTCCTTTCATCGAGTAATTTTCAAAATCCGGGAGTTGTGAAGTGCTTTTGTAAAAAGTAACGGGAAGTTTGCCAGACGGATCATAATCTCCGAAGAGTACATCTGCAACTGCCGTTCCACCATTTTCACCTCCATACCAAGCTTGAAGGATTGCGTCACAGTTTTCCGATTCCGGTTCCAATGCAACAGCAGAACCTGAACAATTGATTAATATCACTTTTTTTCCTGCTGATTTTAATGCTTTTATGCAATTCCGTTGAACAGCCGGAAGCTCTATGCTTGTACGGTCACCGCCTTTGAATCCTGGTAAGAGGATGGGCATTTCTTCACCTTCTAATTGAGGCGATAATCCTCCTACGAAAAGAACAACATCTGCATTCTTTACTTTGGCTATGAGTTTGTCAAAACTAATGGCTCTTTCTTTGCCTATATTGAATTTTAACCCTGCTGTCGATTTTCCGAATTGTGCATAGGTTACTTCGATATTATATGTTTTACCTTTTTCAACATTCAACGGAACGCGGAAGGGAACGCTTCTCCATGAGCCAGATTTGTATAGAGATTTACCATTAACCGTTAATTCTGCAAAACCTGTAAATTCAAGACGAAAGACGATTTCTCCTGTAAAATCAGAATTATATACTGTTGCATATTTTGCCGAGAAATTTTCCAGATTTACACCAGGTCCGAACGAATGTTGTCCCATTGTTGTAACATTAACCGGTTGAGTGATTTGAATAGAAGAAACAGGTTCACCTTCTCTTTTGTTATTATTCCAAAAAGTTGCTTTCATTCCTTGTTTACCGTCAATAGAACATTGAGAAAGGCATGTTTCAATCATTTTGTCCTCGGTTAAATCACATCCTCTGTCGTAGATAATATGTTTTTTATTGATTTTAGATTGTATTCCTTCCAATATGGAAACAGTTTTAACCGGAGTTCCGTTATAGTTTCCCCACAACATGGCTTTGTCATCTGCATTGGGTCCTATCACAGCTATTTTTTGTGATTTTTTTAAAGGAAGAATATTTTCTTTATTTTGGAGTAATGTCATCGTTTGGTGAGCCATATCCAAAGCGAGTGTTTGATGCTCTTTGCTATTTATTACGGATACAGGTATTTTTGTCCAAGAAACCAGTGCATCATTATCCATTTCTCCCAAATCGAAGCGTCCTGTTAATAATCTGACAACATGTTCGTCAATATTTTTCTCAGAGACTAATCCTCTATTAATGGCTTCAGGGATGTGTCTATAGACATAATCCTCTCCACATTCTACATCTGTTCCAGCCAAAGTGGCTTTTGCTGATGCATGAGTCGGATCGGATGAAACTTTATGATGCTGCCAAAAGTCAGCTATTGCACCGCAATCGGAAACAACAATGTATTTGAATCCCCATTCATCGCGTAGAATTTGCTGGAGTAAACGATTATTGCCGCAACAGGGTTCGTCATCCAAACGTTGATAGGCACACATTACTTCACGTACACCGGCTTCTTGAACGGATGCTTTGAATGCAGGGAGATAGGTCTCCCATAAATCTCGTGGTTCTACATTATTCAAGTTGGCGGTATGTCTGCTCCATTCCGGTCCCGAGTGAACGGCAAAATGTTTCGCGCAGGCTAATAGTTTCTTGTATTTAGTATTTTCCGGTCCTTGTAATCCTTTAATGACGGAAACACCCATACGAGAGGTTAAATATGGGTCTTCACCGTAAGTTTCTTGACCTCGTCCCCAACGTGGATCTCGGAAGATATTGATATTGGGAGTCCATACGGAAAGACTGCTGAAACGAACATTTTCTTTTCCTTTAGCTTTATTTTCATTATATCGTGCACGCGTTTCATCTGAAACGGCATTGAATACTTTGTAAACCAAATTATCATTGAATGATGCGGCCATACCTATCGGCTCGGGGAAAACCGTAACATTCTCTTGATTTGCAAATCCATGTAATGCTTCGCTCCACCAGTTAAATTGCTTGATGCCCAGTCGTGGAATTGCTTTTGAAACATCACACATTAAATCGGCTTTTTCTTTTAAGGTAAGTCTGGAAACTAAATCTTTTGCTCTTTGTTCGGAACTAAGATTCGGATTTTGATACGGTAATATTTGTGCCCATCCTGCAGTAGTCAAGAGGCAGCACATCATTAGGATAGTTTTTCTCATATTAAAAAAAGGTATATATTTATAATTGTACAAATTTATTTTATTTCATCTTGGTTGACAATGTATTTTGTTACAAAAAGTATTAGCTTATGTTACATTTCTTTTAAAATTATTTATTTTATTGCTTTTTCTTGTTATTTATAAAAGAAAGCTTTTGTTTTTGCAGAATGTCCTCAATTTGTTATTAGCGCAATGTTGAATGATTTTGCTGATTTTTACTTTTTTGGGAGTTTATTTTATATATTTGTAAGAAATTATAAATTATTGCGTTTTAGCAGACAAGTTAACTATATTATTATGATAAGAAGAATCATCAAAATTGTTTTAAGTACATTTTGTTTTATGTGTGTAATAGTGTTACTTCATGCGCAATCAAACGAAATAGGGAATATAGCTTATCAGGACAACATGGTAAGAATTACAATGGTTACTGATGGAGTGGTTCGTTTAGAATATGTTCCTGATGGAAAATTTGTTGATGATAAATCTTTTGTAGCGGTAAATCGAATTTATCCTAAAGTGAATTTTTTGGTAAAGGACAGTAAAAAGAAAGTAGAAATCCGCACTGCAAAGATGATATTGAAGTATTTGAAAGGGACAGGAAAATTTACATCTTCCAATCTGACAATATCTTCTGTAAAGGGGAAAAATGTCATCCCGTTCGTTTGGAAACCCGGAATGATATCTAAAGGTAATTTGAAAGGAACTTATCGAACTTTGGATGGCTATGATGGAGAGATTAATAAAGAGAACAAAAAGCCTATGCCGATAGAAGATGGCTTGCTTTCTACAGACGGTTGGACTTTAATCGATGATTCCAATAGTTATCTTTTTGATCATTCCGACTGGCCTTGGGTAATGGAGCGTCCTGAAAAGGGAGTTACGCAGGATTGGTATTTCATGAGTTACGGTCATGATTATAAGAAAGCATTGAAAGATTTTACCGTATTTTCAGGGAAAGTACCTTTACCGCCTCGCTATGCATTCGGTTATTGGTGGTCGAGATATTGGAGTTATTCCGATGATGAACTTCGTGCGCTAATCGATAATTTTCATTCTTATAATATACCGCTCGACGTATTGGTTGTTGATATGGATTGGCATTATACGGAACCTGGAAAAGGAGGGTGGACCGGCTATACTTGGAATCGCCGTTTATTTCCTGATCCGGACGGCTTTCTTAAATATTTGAAACAAAATAATCTTCAAATCACACTCAATCTTCATCCTGCAGACGGTGTAGCTTCATATGAAGAGCATTTTCCTGAAATGGCAAAATGGATGGGAGTAGATACGGCTACGACAAAAGTTATACCTTGGCAGGGATCCAACAAAAAATTTATGTCCGGCTGGTTCAATACTCAGCTTCGCCCGATGGAAAAGGCTGGTGTGGATTTTTGGTGGCTTGATTGGCAACAATGGCCTAATGATAAGAAATTCACGGAATTGAGTAATACCTGGTGGCTGAATTATACAGTATTTTCAGATATGCAGCGAAATCGCAACACACGTCCGATGCTTTATCATCGTTGGGGCGGACTGGGTAATCATCGTTATCAAATCGGTTTTTCAGGTGATTCCTATATTACTTGGGCTTCTTTAAATTTTCAACCTTATTATAATGCCACTGCTTCAAATGTCCTTTATGGTTATTGGAGCCATGATATAGGCGGACATATGGGGGCCTCGAAAATTGATCCGGAACTTTATGTACGCTGGTTACAATTCGGTGCACTCAGTCCTATACTTCGTACTCATTCCACTAAAAATGCAGGATTGAATAAGGAACCATGGATGTTTAATGAGAAATATATGAATATTATTCGTAATATTATATATGAGAGATATCAATTGGCACCCTATATTTATACGATGGCTCGTAAAGATTATGATGATGCAATTTCATTGTGCCGTCCGATGTATTATGATTATCCTGAAAATCAAGAAGCTTATGAAAATCGGAATGAATATATGTTTGGTGATGATATGCTTGTATATCCGATTACCGAACCCATGAAAAATGGAAAATCTTCAGTGAATGTGTGGCTTCCTGCAGGTAATGATTGGTATGAATGGCAAACGGGCACGATATTAAAGGGTGGTCAGATCCTAAAACGGACGTTTCATATAGATGAATATCCTATTTACGTAAAAGCCGGATCGATTTTACCTTTTTATGGTAAGAATGTAAAGAATTTGCGTGGAAATGATGAAGATGTTGAAATTACGGTGTTCCCCGGAATAAAAGGATCTTTCGATATGTATGAAGATAATGGAAACGATAAAGATTATGCCGAGCATTATGCTGTCACACATTTGTCTTCCGAAAAGGTTGATTCAGTGTTGATCGTTAAAATTGCAGCTCGTCGAGGTAATTATCCGGATATGCCGGCTACACGTCGATTTAAGATAAAAGTATTGGGATCGGTTGTCCCGGAAAAGGTTGCGGTAAATGGTCATGATGTAAAATTTATCTATGAAGGAAATGAACTTACATTGGCAATAGATGTTCCTGAAACAGATTGCAGTAAAGAAAAAGTTATTACAATAACATATCCTATGGGCATGCCTGAAGTAACAGACGGTTTGTTTTCACGTATGCGTTATATTCGTATGGCTGTAGTCAATTTGAAGAAGCAGAATGCGGGAATTGTTCTTAACGAAGGTATCGGTAGTATGGAATCTACAGGTATAGCTTTTAGTTATTATCCCGATGAATTCAAACAACGTGTGAATCTTTTCCGTAGGAATTTTTCCAATTTGGATAATTTATTAAAGGAACAAAAGTTGAATCAACAAGAAATAACAGATTTCTTGAATAGTGTGAGATAAGATCACATTGTTGTTGGCATGAAAAAATTTAAATGGATTTATATAGGTCTGATATTTTTGTATTTCAGTGCTTGTAGTAGAAAACCTATGCCGCAGTCTTTATTGATTGCCGATTCTTTGGTGGACGAAATGCCGGATAGTACTCTTGTGCTATTGGGACGAATGAAGAGTGATATCGCTCAAGAATCGAAAGCTACACGTATGTATTATGATCTGTTAACGGTAAAGGCAAAAGATAAAGCTTATATAGAACACACCTCGGACAGTACTATATTGGAAGTGGTTCATTATTATGAAAGTAAAAAGAGTTCAAGGTTCCTGGCTGAGGCATATTATTATGCAGGGCGTGTTTTTTCGGATTTGGGAGATGCTCCGCAAGCTCTGAATTATTTTCAGAAAGGAATTGATGCTTCGGATGATAAAACCGATTATAGGTTGATGAGTAGAATATACAGTCAGATGGGTGAGCTGTTTTTGTATCAGGATGTTTATAGTAAAGCACCTGAGATGTTTCGTCAAGCCTATAGTTATAGTCTTTTATCAAAGGATAGCATCGGAATGGTTTATGATTTGCGGGATATAGGAAGAGCTTTTAGTATGTTGGAACAAAAAGACAGTGCTCTTCATTATTATAGATTGGCCGACCATTTGTCTATTAAGGAAAATAATGAACAATTGAGAGAAATGGTAAACGGTGAGTTATCAGGATACTATTTGAAATTGAACATGTACGAAGAAGCCTATAAATCCATGAAAATTGCTTTTCGTAAGATCGATTCCACTAATTTTGCTCCTCGGTATATCACTGCAGCCAATTATTTTTACCATATTCATCGTTTGGATTCAGCTGAATATTATTATTCAAGACTTTTATATACAGGTAATTGTTATTATAAAGCCGGAGGGCTTCATGGATTGGCTGATATAGCTTGCCTGAAAGGACAAAACAAAAAGGCATTGAATTATTTGACAAAGTATGTGGATTGTGCGGATTCCATTCATAAACAGACTTATACCGAAACTTTGTTAAAGGTGAATGCTTTGTATAACTATCAGTTGAAGGAAAAAGAAAATAACCGTTTGCAAGTTCAAGCACATAAACAGCAAACGTGGATTTTTCTTTTAGTTTCTCTTATTTCGTTTTTAATATTGATATTTACAGCCTATCGGCAATATAAAAAACGAAAAGAACAGGAAACGAGGGTGCAATTGGAAAAATTGAAAAGACATCAGGATGAACAATATCGTCAAAGTTTGGCTTATATAGAAAAAAATAAAGCTCAAATCAAAGAACTGGAAACAGCTTTGCATGAAGCGGAAACGGCTAAAGATGAAATTCGTCAAAGTCTGATAAAATCTCAAAAAGATTATATTGAAAAGAGTAATGAACAGATTTCGGCAAAAAGACGAGTGCAGGAGCAAGCTGTCGTTTCATTAAAAGAATCTTTTATTTATTTGAAATTTAGAGATGCTGCTTCCGAAGGTATCACCGAGATTGTATCAGCAGATTGGAAAGTATTGACAAGTGTCGTTGATGATACTTATCCGAATTTTTCTCAACGTCTTTTAGATCTTTATCCGATGAATGAAGTGGAATTAAAAGTTTGTCTTCTTTTGAAAATAGAAATACCTCTTATGCAAATTGCTTTAATTACCATTCGTTCCAAACAATCCATTACTTCTATTCGTAAACGGTTATATAAAAAAGTGATGAATGAAGAGGGTACTCCCGAGCAATGGGATCGATTTATCCGTGAACTTTAATGATTCTGTAACCCTAATATTGTATTTATGTATCTAATTGATATCTAATATGATATCAAAATGCGTACTAAATGCGTACTAATTTTTTTGGATAATGAGATGTTTCATTTCTACTTTCGCAAATATTAATTATTTTGTAAAAAAGATGAAACGTTTATTATTTACCACATTAGTTACATTGTTGTTTTCATCAACAATTCTGGCACAGGAAATAGAGGTTCCAATGAGTGAGCAAAGAGTCGAGGACAAAGCGTATTGGGAAAAAGGTAAACGGGCCAGAAGTATAATTTCTATTGAAGTTACTCATGATGAAAATGCTGTCTACATCTATTCTAATGTTTTGCTTGATGATTTGCAGGTTATTATTAAGGATAGTGCAGATAATGAAATATATTCTGCAACGACTACTGTTATTCCTGATCAGAGAACCTCAATTAATTTATTGTTTCCCGGTAGCGGACAATATAAAATAGAATTGAATATTGGTGACAGATGTTATTTCGGTTATTTTGAAGTAGATTCTTCATTATAGATTAAAATAGTAACACATTAACTTTTTATAATATATAATATCTTGTGTGGAACATAGAAACATATGCTCTGTAGTTCATCAATTTAAAGATTAATTTATTTTGCAATAATTGATGGAAAGGTAGAAATACCGTGTAAGGTTTACTTGTGACCAAAATCTTGCACGGTATTCTTTTTTTTAAGATTGTTCTCCTTTGCCACAAAAAAATATTATTTTTGCAATATAAAGATAATGAAGTACTTTAATGAATGTAAAGATAGAAGAGAGCTGGAAGTTACAATTGCAGGAAGAATTTGATAAACCGTATTTTGAGAAATTGGTTGCTTTCGTTAAGAATGAATATCGCAGGGTACACGTACTTCCTCCCGGACATCAGATTTTTCATATATTTAATGCATGTCCTTTTTATAAGGTAAAGGTTGTAATTTTAGGACAAGATCCATATCCCACTCCGGGGCAGTACTACGGAGTCTGTTTTTCCGTTCCCGATGGCGTCGCAATACCCGGTTCGCTTGCCAATATTTTCAAAGAGATACATGATGACTTGGGAAAATCTATTCCAACATCAGGCAATCTTGATCGTTGGGTGACTCAAGGCGTATTTTCCATGAACTCCGTTCTTACTGTACGTGCTTATGAAACAGGTTCCCATAGAAATATGGGCTGGGAAACCTTTACAAATGCTGTTATCAAAAAATTGAGTGATGAGCGAGAGAACTTGGTTTTCTTATTGTGGGGCAGTTATGCTAAAGAAAAAGCCGATCTTATTGATACCGGCAAACATTTGGTTTTGACAGCGGCACATCCTTCTCCACGTTCTGCCGATCGTGGTTTCTTCGGTTGCAAACACTTCAGCAAAGCAAATACTTTTTTGCTTAGTAAAGGAATAAAAGAGATCGATTGGTAAGTTACTAGATATTTTATTGTTCTTCGCTATTCAGTTTTATTTCTCCAATAATTTATAATCTCCTGCTTCTTCGGTAACTGTCTTTTGCAATTGATCGAGACTGATTTCATGGTCGGTAAATTCAACTACAGCAAGAGGAGGCTCTAATGTGACTGTTGCTTTTACTCCTGCAATACTGTTAAGCGCTTTTTCTACATGCATGCGGCAATGATTACACATCATGCCTTCTACTTTGAATTCTTTTTTCATTATTGTTTCTTTGTTTATCGGTTCTATTATCTTTTCCCCTGAAAGAATATCTGTCGTCTGATTCTTCTCAGATATGATTCCTAAGGTTTTCAAATTCATTTTTTTCTGTTTTAATCGTAGACTGTTCGTTACTACACTAACACTACTGAAAGCCATCGCTGCTCCTCCGATCATAGGATTGAGTAAGAATCCATTGATGGGATAGAAGATACCAGCTGCTATCGGCACACCTATTATGTTATAGATAAACGCCCAGAACAGATTCTCATGAATTGTTCGTATAGTAAGTTGTGACAGGCGGATTGCTTCCGGAATTTTCATCAAATCGGATGATAAGATAGTTACCATAGCCGTATCCATGGCTATATCACTGCCTTTTCCCATCGCGATGCTGAGGTCGGCTTGGGCAAGAGCCGCACTATCATTGATTCCGTCGCCCACCATGGCTACGCTTTTTCCTTCTTCCTGCAATTTTTTAATAAATAAGGCCTTTTCCTGAGGGAGAATACCGGATTGAAAATGGTCAACGCCTGTTTCCCGAGCTATTTCTTTGGCTGAATCGGCATTATCACCTGTAAGCATATGAACAGTTATTCCCATATCTTTTAATATGGAAACAGCTTGCTTGGAAGTTTCTTTGATACGATCTGTGATTGCGATAGCAGCAAGAGCCTTTTCCGTATTTGCAAACCAAATAATAGTCTTAGCTTCTTTGCTCCAGATGTCGGCTTTACTTTGTAATATTTTGTCTATTGGAATACCTTTATTCAGTAGTAAATCTATACTGCCGACATAATATGTCCGGTCACCAACTTTACCTTGAATTCCTTTTCCCGGAATATTTTGGAAAGCTGTGATAGAAATGTTTTTTCTGTCTTTTAGATCTTTGACAACTGCTTCAGCTAGCGGATGTTCCGATAACTTTTCCATGTTGAATAGAATATCACGAAATTGCGGAGTATCCTCAGCCCATAATGAACTTACAACTATGGGATGTCCTTCCGTAATAGTTCCCGTTTTATCTAAAACGACAGTATTAATTTTCCGAGCTATTTCCAAACTCGTAGCGTCTTTAATCAGTATGCCATGTTCGGCTCCTTTTCCTATACCGACGATAATAGCTGTAGGTGTAGCTAACCCAAGAGCACAAGGACAAGCTATAATCAGAACGGTAACCATAGCCAATATACCGTGGGTGAATCCATTGGTCGGTGCTAAAATTATCCAGGCAATGAATGATAATATGGCAATACCAATGATCGTCGGAACAAAAACACCGGCTACTTTGTCTACCAGTTTTTGTACCGGAGCTTTACTGCCTTGTGCATCTTGTACCATATGGATAATCTGGGCCAAAACAGTATCCGAGCCCGTTTTGTCTGCTATAAATCTGAATGCACCTTTTTGATTGATCGTTCCGGCAAAGACTTTTTCATCTTTTTGTTTATATACAGGAATAGGTTCTCCGCTAAGCATGCTCTCATCCACATATGACTCCCCATTGATAACCGTACCGTCTACAGCTATCCGTTCTCCCGGTTTCACAGCAATTGTATCCCCTGCGTTTGCCTGTTCTATTGCAATCGTCTTTTCTCCTTTTTCGGTAATAACCGTTACAGTCTTCGGCTGCAATCCGATGAGTTTCTTTATAGAAGTCGATGTTTTTTGTTTAGCACGTTCCTCCAGCATTCTTCCTAGGAGGATGAAAGCTATGATTCCACTTGAAGCATCGAAATAGACATGAGGTTCAATACCTTTCGAAATCCAAAAATCAGGAAACAATAAGTTGAATACGCTGAATAAATAAGCAATGCCGGTACTGTTGGCTACCAAAGTATCCATATTGGATGTGCCGTGTTTTAGTTGACGCCATGCGTTGACGTAGAAAGAACGACCCAAACCGAATACTACAATGGTGGCAAGAATCCACAATATATATTTCATATAAGGAAGATGCAGTAAAAACATGCTGATAATCATGATAGGAATAGCTAGAATGATAGCACCTGTCGTTTGTCTTTTTAGTGTTTTGTATCAAATTTCATGAGCTTGTTCTACAATATTTTCCGTTACTTTTTCGTCACTGACAACCAAATCATATCCTGCATTTTGTACCGCCGTTTTCAGATAATTAGCTTGACATATCTCCGGATCAAATAAAACTTGAGCTGTAGCCGCGGCATAATTCACGTTGGCTTCATAAACCCCCTTTTGACTATTTAATACTTTATCAATCCTTGCTGCACAAGAGGCGCAACTCATACCGAGAATCGGGAATGTTTTTTTTATCTTTGTTTCCTTTTTCATAATCGGAGAAATCCTGTATTTACAAAGATATAAAATTAAGTTGGAATATAAAGGGATTCTTTCAAAACTTAAACTATGTACATTTTTAGAAAGAACATAATTCTTCTTTTATTTTAGTATATTCGGATATAATATCACTGATGATTTTTGCTGCCGGTTTCACACTGTCAAGCATTGCAGAAACTTGACCTATTTCAATTTCACCATCATCCATATTTCCATCGAAAATACCCGATTTAGCGCGACCTCTTCCTAATATCTGTTTCATTTCGTCAGATGAAGCTCCTCTGTTTTCTGCTGCTTGAACCGATTCATAAAATTTATTGCGAATTAAACGTGTCGGCGCTAATTGTTTCAACGTAAGAATCGTATCTCCTTCTTTAGAGTCGATTATTTTTTGTTTGAAAGATTCATGTGCGGAAGATTCGCTTGCAACGGCAAAGGCGGAACCTATTTGAACTCCGTCGGCACCTAAAGCCATAGCAGCCAACATGGCCCTTCCGGAAGCGATACCTCCGGCAGCAATTAGTGGTATATCTACGGTTTTGCGAACGTGCGGAACCAAAACCATCGTTGTCGTTTCTTCTCTGCCATTATGTCCGCCGGCTTCAAAACCTTCTGCTACAATTGCGTCGACTCCCGCTTCGATACATTTCTTTGCAAATTTTGTATTTGCCACTACGTGTGCTACCTTTATTCCTTTGCTTTTTAAATAAGAAGTCCATGTCATAGGATTTCCTGCGGAAGTAAAGACAATTTTTACTCCTTCATCTATGATAACTTTTATTATTTCTTCAACATTGGTGCGTAATAAGGGTACATTTACGCCGAAAGGTTTGTTTGTGGCTTGTTTGCATTTTCTGATGTGTTCGAGGAGTATTTCCGGTTTCATGGA
>CAZKSK010000035.1:0-13689 GCA_964555225.1 uncultured Bacteroides sp. | reverse complement strand
TTCAAGAAAATGAAAGTGTGGATGAAGCGGCCAAACGTGTATTACAAGAATTAACCGGACTGGAAAATGTATACATGGAACAAGTTGGTGCTTTTGGAAAAATAGAAAGGGATCCGGCCGGAAGAGTTATTTCAGTGGCTTATTACGCATTAATCAATACTGATAGTTATGATGAAGAAAGAGTAAAAATACATAATGGTTACTGGGCACCAATTAATCAATTGCCACAACTTTATTTTGATCACCAAGATATGGTCGTTATGGCTCGGAACCAGATGAAACATAAAGTAAAAAGTGAACCTATCGGTTTTAATTTATTACCGAAATTATTTACTCTCAGTCAGCTACAAAGTCTGTATGAAGCTATCAATGGCGGACCTATGGATAAAAGAAATTTCAGAAAGCGTGTATCAGATATGGATTTTATTGAAAAAACAAATTTAATCGATAAAACCGGATCACGTAAAGGAGCTTTTCTGTATAAATTCAATAGGAAGGCGTACGGCGAAGACTCTAAATTTAAATTATAGGACGAATATATGTTAGAAGAACTAAAAGAAAAAGTATTCCGGGCAAATCTGGACTTGGTAAAACATGGTCTGGTTATTTTTACATGGGGCAATGTTTCGGCAATTGATCGCAAAAGCGGATTGGTCGTTATTAAACCTAGCGGCGTTTCTTATGATACAATGAAAGCTGAAGACATGGTTATTGTGGATCTGGAAGGAAAAGTTGTTGAAGGCAATATGAATCCATCATCGGATACTCCTACTCATGTTGTATTATATAAAGCTTTCCCGGAAATAGGAGGTGTGGTTCACACCCACTCAACCTATGCCACTGCCTGGGCACAAGCCGGTAAAGATATTCCCAATATAGGAACAACACATGCCGATTATTTTCACAATGCCATACCATGCACGGCTGATATGACAGAAACAGAAGTTAAAGGAGATTATGAACTCGAAACAGGAAACGTGATCGTGAAACGTTTTGAGGGATTGAATCCGGTGCATACACCGGGAGTACTGGTAAAAAATCATGGACCATTTTCATGGGGTAAAGATGCCTCTGAAGCAGTTCATAACGCAGTAGTCATGGAACAGGTTGCCAAAATGGCAAGTATTGCATTTACTATCAATCCCGGACTGACTATGAATCCACTACTTATTGAAAAGCATTTCAGTCGTAAACACGGTCCGAATGCTTACTACGGTCAAAAGAAAAAATAAACTTATACAATTAATTTTCTAAAAACAAAAGATTATGATTGACGCATTTAAAGATTTTGAAGTATGGTTTGTTACAGGAGCTCAGCTTCTGTACGGAGGTGACGCTGTCATTGCAGTTGACGGACATTCTAAAAAAATGGTTGACGGTCTGAATAATTCCGGTAATCTTCCGGTTAAAGTCGTATATAAAGGAACAGCTAACAGTAGTAAAGAAGTTGCTGATATATTTGCAGCTGCCAACAATGATAAAAAATGTATCGGAGTCATTACTTGGATGCATACATTCTCACCGGCTAAAATGTGGATTCACGGTTTACAAATTCTAAAGAAACCGTTACTGCATTTTCACACTCAGTTCAACCGTGAAATTCCTTGGGACACAATGGACATGGATTTCATGAATTTAAATCAGTCGGCACATGGTGATCGCGAATTCGGTCATATCTGTACCCGTTTGCGTATCCATCGCAAAGTGGTTGTAGGATATTGGCAGGATGCAGAACCACAAAAGAAAATCGCCATTTGGATGCGTGTCTGTGCTGCATGGGCGGATTCTCAAGACATGCTTATCGTTCGTTTCGGTGATCAAATGAACAATGTAGCCGTAACCGATGGTGATAAAGTCGCTGCAGAACAAGTGATGGGATATCATGTAGACTATTGCCCGGTAAATGATTTAATGAAATATTATGATGCCGTTGAAGATAAAGACGTAAAATCTTTAGTTTCAGATTATTTCAAAGAATATGATCATGACAAGAATTTGGAAGACACGGGATCTACAGCTTACATCAAAGTATGGAATTCCGCTAAAGCAGAAATTGCTATACGTCGCTTATTGAAAGATAAAGGGGCCAAGGGCTTCACTACAAATTTCGATGATCTCGGTGAATTTGATCAGATTCCAGGCTTGGCATCCCAACGTTTAATGCAAGAAGGTTATGGATTCGGAGCTGAAGGCGATTGGAAAACAGCCGCTTTATATCGTACTACATGGTTCATGAGCCAGGGTATGGGTAAGGGATGCTCATTCCTTGAAGATTATACCCTGAATTTCAATGGCGAACGCAGTGCTATTCTTCAGGCACACATGCTTGAAGTTTGTCCGCTTATTGCCGAGAAAAAACCAAAGTTGGAAGTTCATCGCCTAAGTATCGGAATAGACAGCGATACAGCTCGTCTTGTCTTCACGACCAAACAGGGTGCCGGAGTAGCTGCTACTGTTATTGACTTAGGCAACCGCTTCCGTATGATTGTAAACGAAGTTGAATGTATAAAGAGCAAACCTTTGCCTAAATTACCTGTAGCTTCAGCTTTATGGATTCCACAACCCAATTTTGAAATTGGTGCAGGAGCATGGATTCTCGCAGGCGGAACACACCATTCAAGTTTCTCATTTGACCTTACCACCGAATATTGGGAAGATTATGCGGAAATTGCAGGAATTGAAATGCTTAAAATCGACAAAAATACGACTATCAGCGACTTCAAGAAAGAACTTCGCATGAATGAAATATATTACATGTTGAACAAAGCACTTTGCTAATTATGGAAAATAAATATGTAATCGGCTTAGATTATGGAAGTGACTCGGCCCGCGCATTGATAGTCAATGCGCTTACAGGCGAGTCTCTTGCCACATCCGTCAAATACTACCCTCGCTGGACTAAAGGTTTATATTGTAATCCTGCTATCAATCAATACCGCCAACATCCGAAAGACTATCTGGAAGTATTGGAAGCCTCGGTTACCGAAGCTTTATCAAAATGCAAACCCGAAGTCGCAAAAAATGTTGTAGGTATAGCATTTGATACGACAGGTTCCACTCCCGCTTTTACAGACGAAACGGGAACTCCTCTTGCCATGCTTCCTGAATTTGCGGAAAATCCGAATGCCATGTTCGTATTATGGAAAGATCATACGGCAATAAAAGAAGCTTCCGAAATCAATGAACTGTGTGCAAAATGGGACATCGATTATTCTAAATATGAAGGTGGAATTTATTCAAGTGAATGGTTTTGGGCCAAAGCAATGCATGTATTGCGTCAAGATCCCGACGTTGCCCAAAAAGCATACTCTATTGTTGAATACTGTGAATGGCTTCCTGCTGTACTGACAGGAGTCACTTCTTCAAAGGAAATTATTCGCAGCCGTTGTGCTTGTGGCCATAAAGCTATGTGGCACGAATCTTGGGGTGGCCTTCCTTCCGAAGAATTTATTAAAACGCTCGAACCTAAATTGGCCGGTTTCCGTGCCCGTTTGTTCGAGAAAACAGAAACAGCTGATAAGTCAGTAGGTACGCTATGTCCTGAATGGGCAAAACGATTAGGACTGTCAACAGACGTAGTTGTTGCAGGTGGTGCATATGACTGTCATATGGGTGCTGTTGGTGCAGGAGTTACTCCTCATACATTAGTTCGTGTCATCGGTACGTCTACATGTGACATCATGGTTGCATCATATGAAGAAATGGGTGATAAACTGATCCATGGCATTTGTGGTCAAGTAGATGGTTCCGTAATACCCGGAATGATAGGTCTTGAAGCAGGACAATCTGCCTTTGGCGACGTATATGCATGGTTCAAACATCTATTGGAATATCCGTTAAAAAATATCTTGGCAAACAGTGAATTAATTGATAAGGAAACAAAAGCCAAATTAATTGAAGAAGCATGTGATAAAATTATTCCTGTTCTCACGGCCGATGCTGAAAAGATACCCGTAAGTGAAAGTTCTGTTTTAGCAACAGACTGGATGAACGGGCGACGTACTCCGGATGCTAACCAACTGCTAAAAGGGACTATCACAGGCATAACTTTGGGAACAGATGCGCCAATGATATTCCGTGCTTTGGTAGAAGCTACAGCCTTCGGGACAAAGGCTATTGTAGATCGTTTCATCGGTGAAGGTGTCCATATTGATAACGTAATCGGTATAGGTGGTATTGCTCTCAAATCTCCGTTTGTCATGCAGACATTAAGTGACGTACTTAACATGCCGATAAAGGTATGTAATACGGATCAAGCATGCGCTTTGGGTGCGGCAATGTTTGCTGCCACTGCAACAGGCATTTACGAAAAGGTTGAAGACGCTATTAAAGCAATGAATTCAGGTTTTGCCAAAGAATATTATCCGAATGCAGAGAACGCCCAATCTTATCTTGAAATCTACAATAAGTATATGAGTATAGGTAAGTTTACAGAAAATGAGCTGTTTAAGTCATAATTTGAATATCTCATTTTAATGTTTTTTTATCGAAATATCCGCCTTGATAATTGAAAAAAATCACTATCTTTGCGGATATTTTGATTATCAACAACTAATTCTAAGAAAAATGAACGACAGAAAAGTAATGAATCATGCGGCTGACAATATCCGCATATTGGCTGCATCTATGGTTGAGAAAGCCAAATCCGGTCATCCGGGAGGCGCTATGGGTGGTGCAGACTTTATCAACGTACTCTACTCTGAATTTTTAGAATATGATCCTGAAAATCCAAGTTGGGAAGGACGTGACCGTTTCTTCCTCGACCCCGGACATATGGCCCCTATGTTATATTCTGAACTTGCTCTAATCGGTAAATTTACTATGGATGAGCTAAAAGACTTGCGTCAATGGGGTTCTCCGACCACCGGTCATCCTGAGCTCAATGTAACAAGAGGAATCGAAAATACTTCCGGTCCATTAGGACAAGGACATGCATATGCAGTCGGAGCAGCCATTGCTGCAAAATTTCTGGCTGCCAGAACAGGCAATCCCGTATTCGAAAAAGAAACTATTTATACCTATATTTCAGATGGCGGCGTAGAAGAAGAAATTTCTCAAGGAGCAGGTCGTATTGCCGGGTTCTTGGGATTGAATAACTTGATTATGTTCTACGATTCCAATGATATACAACTATCTACCGAATGTAATGCCGTAACGGCAGAAAACACGGCAATGAAATATGAAGCTTGGGGATGGAATGTTCTCGAAATAAACGGAAACGATTGTGAAGAAATTCGAGAAGCTTTGACAACTGCCAAAGCAGAAAAGAAACGTCCTACTTTAATTATTGGAAAATGTATTATGGGTAAAGGTGCCCGCAAGGAAGACAATTCTTCTTACGAACGTAATTGCAAAACTCATGGAGCACCATTGGGCGGTGATGCATATAAAAACACCATTGTCAATTTAGGTGCTGATCCTGAAAATCCATTCGTTATTTTCGATGATGTAAAAGAGCTCTATGCAAAACGTGCACATGAATTAAAAGATATCATGGCAACGAAATATGCTGAAGAAGAAACATGGGCAAAATCTAATCCTGATAAAGCAGTCAAAATAAAAAGTTGGTTCGCCGGAAAGACTCCTGATATAGATTGGAAATCCATTGAACAAAAAGAAGGAAATGCAACGCGTAATGCATCGGCTACTGTTTTAGGAGCTTTAGCAGAACAAGTAGAAAATATGATTTGTGCAAGTGCAGATCTTTCCAATTCCGATAAAACCGACGGATTCTTAAAGAAAACTCATGCTTTTGCCAACGGAGATTTTAGCGGAGCATTTTTCCAGGCAGGTGTTGCCGAACTTACAATGGCATGTTGCTGTATCGGTATGGCTCTTCATGGTGGTGTAATCGTAGCCTGCGGAACATTCTTTGTATTTTCGGATTATATGAAACCGGCAGTACGTATGGCTGCCTTGATGGAAGTTCCCGTTAAATTCATCTGGACACATGATGCATTCCGTGTCGGTGAAGACGGACCGACTCATGAACCTGTCGAGCAAGAGGCACAAATACGATTAATGGAAAGATTGAAAAACCATAGCGGGAAAAACTCCATGTTGGTTCTTCGCCCTGCTGATGCAGACGAGACAACAGAGGCTTGGAAACTGGCTATCGAGAACACTTCTTCTCCTACCGGATTAATTTTCTCCCGCCAAAATATTACCAAACTTCCTGCCGGCAATGATTATTCACAAACAGCCAAGGGCGCATATATAGTTGCAGGTTCCGATGAAAAGCCTGATGTCATTTTGGTTGCCTCAGGCTCAGAAGTCTCTACACTGGTAGCCGGTGCAGAACTTCTTCGCAAAGACGGGCTCAAAATTCGCATTGTTTCAGCTCCATCGGAAGGTCTATTCCGTACTCAAAGCAAAGAATATCAAGAAAGTATCATTCCTTCCGGAAGTAAAATATTCGGAATGACAGCAGGATTACCGGTCACTCTTTTAGGACTCGTAGGAACAAATGGAAAAATATTCGGAATGGAATCATTCGGATTTTCTGCTCCATACAAAGTTCTGGATGAAAAACTGGGATTTAATGGAGAAAATGTTTACAATCAAGTAAAAGCAATGTTTTAAGATATTACTATTATGAGTAAATTAATAGGTATTGCTTCTGATCATGCCGGCTACGAACTTAAACAGTACGTCAAGAAATGGCTGGATGCAAAAGGCTATGAATACAAAGATTTCGGGACTTATACAACAGATAGTTGTGACTATCCTGACTTTGGTCACCCTTTGGCTTCTGCCGTGGAATCGGGCGAATGTTATCCCGGCATAGGCATCTGTGGAAGCGGTGAAGGTATCAGTATGACCTTAAACAAACACCAAGGAATTCGTGCCGCTCTTTGCTGGATGCCAGAAATAGCTCACTTAAGTCGCCAGCATAACGATGCGAATATCTTGGTAATGCCGGGGCGTTTCATTGATACAGACATGGCTGATAGAATCATGACTGAATTCTTCAGTACAAAGTTCGATGGTGGACGGCATCAAAGAAGAATTGAAAAAATCCCTGTTAAATAGTACATCGTTTTAAAATAAAAGCAGGATTATCTCTAAGATAGAGAATAATCCTGCTTTTTATTTATATGTCTATACTTAATAAATAAAAAACCAGCCATCGCATATGAAGGCTGGTTTTCTTTTTCCTAAAAACAATAATTTCACCTTAAAATATCCTATTAAATTTCAATCTTTCGAATTACATTAATTGTTATCCGGACCAGATCCGGGTCCCATTTGTTCTCTCATCTCTTGAAATTTCTTGTATTGATCAGCGGTCAAAATGGTCTTGATTTTAGCATCAACAGCTTTTATTTTCTTTTCCATATCTTCACGTGATGGCATCTCTCCCGATGACATATCAGGACGCATTTCCGCCATTGCAGCCTTGAAATCTTTTGCCTGAGCATCAGTCAAACCCAATTTTGTTACCATCTGTTCGATACGTTTAGACATATCAGGACCTCCTTGAGGTTGTTGAGCAATACATGCAGCCGAGCCCATCAAGAACATTGCTGCTAAAATAATAATCTGTTTCTTCATATTATTTGTTTTTATTAAATGGTTTACACATCTAAGATAATAAAAACAAACAAAAGTTTAACCGCATTATTTTGTAAAACAGCCCAATACGACATTTTTATCGAAGAATAAGTCCTTTTTATGGACCAAAAACACCTCTTTTTTTTCTCTAAAAAAACTTTATTTTGCCTTGAAAAAACGATCTGCGAATTTCAGGAACTGATCCCAATCATAAGAAAGAACAGCATGAGGACCTTTACGAATATGATATGCGATATAGCCATCCATATAAGGCACATCGACCGGAGGTATGGAATCTATGCCAATACCTTTTTCACCATAAAGAGCATAAACAGGTTCAGCACCTTTTCCTCCGAGAAATTCACCTTTTTGATCGGACCAATTATCTTCCTGCGCACTTGCAATATAAATAGGACGCGGAGCAATTAAAGCCACAACTTCGTGTTGGTCAAAAGGCATATATTTTTCTCGTCCACTAAATTGTTTAAAGTTTCCACAATACCAATGAGGAAAATTAGCATTGACAGCCTCAATCGTTTCACCGAAACAACGACGGGAAATGGCACTGCCACAACATCCTGAATTCACAGGAAAAACAATAGCAAAACGTTGATCAATAGCTCCAGCCCATAACGTTGTCTTTCCCAAACGGGAATGTCCGACAACAGCTACACGTTTGGCATCGACCTGATCATCTTTTTCCAAATAATCCATAGCTCTACTCATAGACCATGCCCAAGCAGCAATAGAACCCCATTGATCTGGATCTGGATAAGTTTGTCCTTTTCGATAAAAGAAAGTATGCAATCCCTGTTGAAAATCCACATCTTTATCCGGTTCCACCTCCGTATAGCAAAAAGTAGCCAAACCATAACCATGTTCCAGTATTTTATCAAGTTGCCAGGAACTCGCCATAGCCCCACGTGGCATCACCTTAATTTGACTATTGTTCTCTTGTTCGGAAACTTTCAAGTCTGGATCATCATAAATTGTATAATTGGGAGTGAAAGATATTCCTAGAAAAACAGGAATCTTTCCTTTTACATTATTAGGTAAATACATTTGCAAGTGGATTACAGATCCCCTTTCATCATCAGTAAGCCGAATGGAAACTTCCTTTCGGGTTGCTCTGCCTTTCAAGGCTTTTTTATCTACATTATCAATCGTATATGAAAGAGGTTTCTTTAATACAGGGGTTGTACCATACATATAAGTTGTCAACATTTTTACAAGTTCGGGACGGCGTTTCTGTTCCCACTCCTCCTTAGTAGTTACGATTTCACCATCTTGACACATCAAAGGATTTGGCAAGGTGTAAGCTGGTACTTTACTTTCATCAAAATTGGCCAATTTGAAATAATCTTTCTTTTGGGCCTGGATAGAGCTTATACATAGCAAAAGCCCCATAAATAAAAAAATCTTTTTCATAGTACTTGAATTTTACGAATAGGGAGCATACATAAACAGTATGCTCCCTATTCAATCATTTGATTATATAAAATTATTTTCTATCTTTGATATCAATCACCAAATTTAATTCATCAAGCTGCTTTTGTTCCAATGTTCCGGGAGCATCAAGCATTACATCACGCCCGCTATTATTTTTAGGAAAGGCAATGCAATCACGAATGCTGTCAAGACCCGCAAAAATACTAACCCAACGGTCCAGACCATAAGCCAGACCTCCATGAGGAGGAGCTCCATAATTAAACGCATTAATTAAAAATCCGAACTGCTCCTGAGCCCGTTCCGGTGTAAAACCAAGAATCTCAAACATTTTTGCCTGTAATTGTGGGTCATTAATACGAATGGAACCTCCGCCCACCTCTATACCATTACAAACCATATCATAAGCATCTGCACGAACTGCCGCAGGATTAGAATCCAACATGGATATATCTTCTTTCTTCGGATGAGTAAAAGGGTGATGCATCGCCATCAATCGTCCCTCCTCTTCACTCCATTCGAACATCGGGAAATCAATAACCCAAAGCAAAGCAAACTTATTCTTATCACGTAAACCTAACTGATTACCCATTTCCAGACGCAATTCGCAAAGTTGTCTTCTGGTCTTCATAACATCATCACCACTCAGAATCAAGATTAAATCACCGGGTTTCGCATGAAAGACTTCCTTCATCTTTTGGAGTACTTCTTGAGAATAAAATTTATCAACACTTGATTTCACGCTACCATCGGCTTCAATACGTGCATGTACCAAACCCTTCGCTCCAATCTGCGGACGTTTTACAAATTCTGTCAATTGGTCAAGTTGCTTGCGAGTATAATGAGCTGCTCCTTCGGCACAAATACCACCGATATAAGCGGCATTATCAAAGACAGCGAACCCGTATCCCTTTAAAACATCCATCAATTCGACAAAACGCATATCAAAACGCATATCAGGCTTATCACTTCCGTAATACTTCATGGCATCTTGCCAAGTCATTCGTAGAAAGGACCCGGTTAATTCAACTCCTCGAATTGTCTTAAACAAATGTTTTGCCATCCCTTCGAACATGTTAATAATATCATCCTGTTCTACAAATGACATTTCACAGTCTATCTGGGTAAATTCAGGTTGACGGTCCGCACGCAAATCTTCATCTCGGAAACACTTCACAATTTGAAAATAACGGTCGAAACCTGCCACCATCAATAATTCTTTCAATGTTTGAGGACTTTGCGGTAATGCATAAAATTGTCCAGGATTCATTCTTGAAGGAACTACAAAATCACGTGCACCTTCCGGAGTAGAACCTATAAGCATGGGAGTTTCGACTTCAAGAAAACCCTTAGCATCCAAATATTTACGGACTTCCATTGTCATCTGATGACGTAATTCCAAATTTTTGCGAACACAAGAACGCCGCAAATCCAGATAACGATATTTCATACGAAGATCATCCCCTCCATCCGTATTGTCCTCTATTGTAAAAGGAGGAACTTCCGAAGCATTCAATAGAATAAGTTGTGTAACTCCTATTTCAATTTCTCCTGTTTGTATATTTTTATTTTTATTGGAGCGTTCCATCACCTCACCTACCACCTGAATAACATATTCACGGCCCAGACGATTCGCTTCTTCACAAAGCTTAGCATCAACGTCTTCATTAAATACCAATTGCGTAATTCCGTAACGATCACGCAAGTCTATGAAGGTCATACCACCCATTTTACGAGAGCGTTGAACCCATCCGGCAAGTGTGACTTTCTTACCTGCATCAGAGAGGCGCAACTCTCCGCATGTATGTGTCCTGTACATATTTACTTTTATAAATTAATAGTTTTTTGAAATGCAAATGTAAATATAAAAGTTGGTACAGAGAAACTTATTTTGTTCTTTCTTCGATCGTCTTTTCAATTTCATGACAATGTTCTAGCAATTTGTCATAACGGGTAAACGTACGACATACTACACGAACATTATTTTTCAGACGACAAGATATTGTTGCCAGAAAATCTTCTTTCTCAGGTTCACGAAATAACTCAATCATAGGAACCTCCAACGCATCGGCAAATCTCTTGACCATTGGCAGGGTAATAGAATTCGTTTTACGAAGGATTGTAGAAAAACGGGCGGAAGAAATATGCATTCTATCCAACAAAACTTTTCTGTCTGTACATAATTCTTCAATACGACGAATATAGACAGGTCTATTATCCGTCTCTTGATGACAATCCTTGATTTTATCACCGCAAAAATTTAAGAAAGTCTGTAAATCGGAAAGACAACGAATCCGATAAAGTTTTTCTTCAAAAACAATATATCCCTTTGGCTGTTCTTCATATCTAGGCCGGTCGCCAAGCAGACGAGTTAACGAAATTTCCATTTTATCGGCAATCCGTTCCAATAATTTCATACGAATATAGGTATATTCATTACAGGAACGATGCAACGCCTCAATTTCTTTTCTTAATCCATAATTAAGAGGTTTTTTGTGACGACTTTCACATATTGCTTCGATACGTGACAAAACAATATCTGCAAATTCATGAATAGATTCCAATTCTTCCAAATGACGAACATCGCTGGATTGATTACTCTTATTTCCTTCGGACTCCAACTTTGTTTCAGCATCGTCAAAGCCCATATCAAAAAGACTTAATTGCTGGCTGGGATCATCTTTCTTCATAGGACAATTTAATGGTTATAGGCAAAGATAACTATTATTTAAACATAAACAAATTAATATAATTTTTTTGTTCTAATCCTTAGTCGTTAGTGTATTAAGGCCTTACATTAGATTCAACAGGAATTTTTATCACTACGGACCGAAGTCCTTTAGAAGATGCCTCAAAGACAACATTCCCTGGAATTTCCGATGCACGTACAATAGCTGTAAGTTGTCCACTAAAAAAATGCATTTGCGGAAGATGGAATAAATCCAGACAAGCAGGATTTCCATTGGCTGAGGCCTTATAACTACCGGCTCCTTTCACAGAAAACCGAACCAGACGATTTTCAAAAGGACAAAGATTATTATCTTTATCAACACATCTCACAGTAATATAGGCCAAATCTTCACCGTCGGCATGAAGTGCTTTCCGATCTGTAATAACCTCCAAATGATGAGGTTTTCCTGCTGTATGAATTATTTCGGTAGCTACAGCTTTCCCTTCTTTGTCATAAGCCACAGCTTTCAATTCTCCAGGCTGATATACTACATTATTCCACATCAAGCGATAACGAGCCTGCAAAGTTTCATTACTCTTCATTCTTTTCCCTTGACTCACATTATTAACAAAAAGTTCTACTTGGGGATAATCCGTATATACAAAAACCGGAGTAATTTTACCTTCTCGACCCGGCCAAGTCCAATGCGGAAGAATATGTAAAGTATGTTCTTTTTTATTCCATAGACTTTTGTATAAATAATATCGGTCTTTAGGAATACTCGCAAGGTCAATAATTCCAAATAACGAACTATGGCTTGGCCAACCATTCGTATCATAGGGGCTCGGCTCTCCCAAGTAATCAAATCCGCTCCATACAAATTGCCCCAAGACCCAATCATGGTCATCGGACATGGCTAAATCATCATCCGGTAAATTACTCCAACTACAATGTTCCAAGTCATAAGAAGAACTCTGATGATCTGCATAAAGAGCAGCCGATTTCTTTTCGACAGGAAACTTATAAACACCACGCGAACTTACCGTTGATGAAGTCTCAGAACCCAAAATAACTTTTTGAGGTAATTTATTGTATGCTTCTTCATAGCGTGACACCCTATAATTAAAACCCGGGACATCCAACTGAGCTGCAAAGCCATCATTCAAGACACATGATACCTGATCCATTCCGCATGTCACAGGACGAGTCGGATCTTCACGATGACAAATATCCTGTAAAAACTCGGCTACCTTGTATCCGTCTTTCTTACATTGCGAAGGCACTTCATTTCCTATACTCCACATCACTACACTCGGATGATTACGATAATGTCGAATCATATTAACCATATCTTTCTCCGCCCATTCACTGAAATATCGATGATAACCATTTTTGCATTTCGCTATGTCCCATTCATCAAAAGGCTCTATCATCATCATAAGACCTAACTCATCACACAAATCGACCAATTCGGGTGACGGCATATTATGTGAAGTACGAATTGCATCACAGCCCATATTCTTCAACATCATCAATCGGTGTCGAAGAGCCGCCTTATTTACAGCCGCTCCCAGCGGGCCCAAATCGTGATGATTACAGACACCCTTTATCTTGCGGTTACGTCCATTCAGATAAAAACCTTTCTCTGCAATAATCTCAATTGAACGTATACCGAAACGAGTAATATATTTATCTTTTATAATTCCGTTTTGCAGTAGTTCGGTTTCAGCTTTGTATAGATTGGGAGTTTCGGGACTCCACAACTCGGGATTCTCAATCAAAAAAATCTGGTCGTCAGGATTTCCGTCAGGCTTGCTTCCATTTGTTGATTTCGTTACGACTAAATGGCCTTGGGGATTATAGATATTAGTAGCAAGCACTAAATTCCCACTTTCACGATTATCTACCTGAGTTTGTATTTTTACTGTGGCAAATGCCCTCTCTACATGCGGAGTCGTAACATAAGTCCCCCATACGGGGATATGGGTTTTATCGGTTACTATTAAATGAACATTACG
>CAZKSK010000034.1:0-13696 GCA_964555225.1 uncultured Bacteroides sp. | reverse complement strand
CGCCTCGTCCTTGAGAACGCGCCCGCGCGGCACGTTGTTGCCCTGTGCCTTTTCCAATGAAAAACCGATATGTTTGCCTCGAACTTTTTCATCAACCGCCATTTTGGCTAATTCATAGGAGTCTATTTCAGGATGATGAATCAGCGCACAACATCCCACAACTTTTTCGTTTTCATCAAGAGCAACAAATATTTGTCCTCCACGGTCGATTATAGAACCTTCAACATCATCAAAAATACGTTTATCCGACTCTTCCAGCCAAAAATACTTCCTTATCCAATCTGTGTTCAGACGAATAAAATCATCTCGATATTTTTTATCGTATAAAATAATCCGTAACATATCTATTTGCAAAAATACAAGGATTCTGCTTAAGAAAGACAGAATCCTTGTTAAAAACGGTATACGGAATAAATTTGTCAGCCGATTATTCTTTAACGAACATTTTTATTCAAAACAACAGCAAGGACTGTAATGGAATCTTTGCGTGATTGAATTCCTTCCAAAGTCACAATCTGCCCTTTCTGAATAAATTTTATTTTTTGTCCATCAGCCACATGATAAGCTTTTTTTACTTTCATCCCCTTGTTGAGCGACGGCAAAACAAAATTATCGTCCATATATCCGCCAAGAAGATAAACATACAATACATTATTTCGGTAACAATAACCGAATTTCCCCTCTGTCGGATTCCACGGACCGCCACGTGTTCCGAAAATTGCCTCCTTATGGGCATTTACCCAATCTCCGAATTCCAACAAACGCTGTTCCACAAGATGTGGCACATCTCCGTGCCTGTCAGGACCGATATTAAGCAAAAGATTCATATTGCGCACAATACAATCCGCAAAAATACGTTCCAGACGATTTACCGACACGAGCGTCTTTGGATCTTCCATAGAAGTATTGTATCCCCAAGCCGAAGTAACCGACATGCATTTTTCAACAACACCTGCTCGAACATCACCTTTCACATCCGCACCCCCTTCTTCACAGGTATAGTCACCACACCAACCACTTCTCGGATTGGCCAAAAGGTCAGGCTGATATTTCCGTACAATACCCATTAAACCCAGAGGCTTTCCCGTAACCGAATCCTTATCCTGAAAAAGCGGATTTACCTGCCACGTATTATCAGGACTTAAAAATTTCCCGGGCTCCCAAAAATAAGCACCATCAGCATCACTACCCTGTTGAGCAATCCAGCCACCATCCCAAAACAATTGGTCAATGCGTCCATATTGCGTCATCAGTTCCTTGATCTGGCAATAAAGTTCCTCCTTCATCCGGCGAGCATTTTCCTTATGTGCAGGATCCGTCACATATCCAAATTTATTAGGCTTACAGTCAGTCCCAGTTACATCATAATAACCGGGATAGCGCCAGTTGATAAGCGTTTTATACAATCCTACACGTAACCCCTGTGCACGGCATTCCTTTACATATTCTTTCACAAAATCGCGATTATGTGTCTGAACAGAAGTAAATGCATTGGTATAATGACTTTCGAATAAGGCATAGCCGTCATGGTGCTCGGTAACCATATTCATATACTTCATACCACACCTTTTGGCCAGAGAAACCCATTTGCGGGCATCAAAATCTTTTGCATCGAAATATTGATCTCCTGATCCAGGATAAGCAAATTTACGATATTCCAGAGGTTTGATGCCCGCATTTTCCATATACCACTCACCTTTGGCAGGCCCGGAATAAAGCCCCCAATGAATAAACATTCCCAACTTAGCATCCTGCATCCACTGCATCTTACTGTCGGGTTGCATAGTTATTCCCTTCTCTGTTTTTACTTCCCGCGGAGAAGCAACCGGTATCTGACTTTTTACCGGTAAAGAAGTGAATACAAAAAATAACAGTGCATAAAAACACATTCTAAAGTTTTTTTTCATAATTAAGGTTATCATTAATACGTTTATATATTTTATATCATACAATACTATAATTGCCTGACAAATTGCTTTGGAGTCATATTCATCTTTCTTTTGAACATTTCCCTAAAATTTTTTACATCATTGAAACCACATCTCACGCAAACTGTTCCGATATTGGTTTCACCTTCCTTGAAATATTGAACTGCCTTAAAAATCCTATATTCATTAATAAATTCAATCAAGGAAAGTCCGGTCATAGATTTAATTTTCTTGTACAAAGAAGAATGGCTCATTCCTAATTTCTCTGCCAGAAAAACTATATCGAAATTTGCATTTGTCAGATTATTATCTATAATCTCCCTACATTTTAAAAGGAATCGCTGTTCTTCTTTCGTGTAACTTTTATCCGACTTAATAATTAAATTAGTCATATTAACTGATTCCGACTGAGCCAGAATTTTATCAATTCTTTTCCTTAGATATTTCAATGATATAGGCTTAGTAAGATATGCATCTGCTCCACAATCAAAAGCTGCAATCATATCCTCCTCAGTTGTTTTGGCTGTAAACATAATGACCGGGATATGAGAAAGTTTCTTATCTCCCTTGAGAAGACTCAGAAAATCCATTCCATTCATATTCGGCATCATAATATCACAAATAATTATATCAGGCAAAGCCTCCTGCACAATATTCCATCCGGTAATACCGTCATTGGCCTTCAAAACTTTAAAATCAGAAATCAGAAAGCGTTCCAGTATTTCCACCGTCTCCATTTCATCATCAATTATCAGAATAGAATGTGTTGCTGTAGGAGAATCAATAGACATGGAACCGGTATTTCTATTCTCATCTGCATCTATAAGAACGGAAGTATAATTCTCGTCCTTATCATCCTCTAAATGGCATTTAGGTATAGTAAAAATAAATTCGGAACCTTTATCCGGCTGACTTTCCACACTTACCGTTCCACCATGTAATTCCACCAAACGTTTCACAAACGAAAGACCGATACCGTCACCTCTTGAGTTTTTCTGCGATGCGTCCACTCTGAAAAAACTATCGAAAATAGCTTTTTGATGAATCTTCTCGATTCCTATTCCGTTATCCTTCACATGAAAAGTTACACAATTATCAGAATCTTCAATTGCGAGTTCAATCATTCCATATTCAGGAGTAAACTTAAACGCGTTCGAAACTAGATTTGAAAGGATTGACTCCAATTTTTCAGGATCAAAATCCAATTGGATAACTGTTTTGGATGGTAAATAATGAAATATAATATTTTTCTGTTGGCACAAGGATTCATAATCATCCGTCAGATTCTTACAGAAAGGAATGACGTTTAATCGTTGAAGAGACAAATTCAAATTTCCTGATTCCAATTTACGAAAATCAATGATACGACTAATCAATTTATTCAGTTTCATTGCATTTCGGTACATGGCCAACAAATATGATTTAGGTACCGCTATAGGCCCTTTCCCTGAATTAATCAACTCTTCGAGTGGAGCCGATATCAAAAAAACAGGAGTACGCAATTCATGAGTAATATTAGTATAGAAACTCCACTTTACTTCATTAATGGTTTTTGCAGTATTTTTCTCCATTTCCTTTATCTGAACAAGATGTTTAATATTTAATTCATGAAGATAAAATCGAAAAGCCGCATACAGAACAGATAAGACAATAATTACCCATAAAATGGTAGCCCATACGGTTTTCCACCAAGGTGGAGTAATTACAATTTTCAAACAAGATGGACTACCCCATTTCCCTTTACTATCAGTAGAGCGAACATAAAATTCATACTTACCAGGAGGAACATTAGTATAAGAAACATTACGATTATCGGATATTTCACGCCAACCATTTTCAAAACCTTTCATATAGCAAGAGAAACGAACTCTACCAGGAGAAACAAGTTCCGGTACAGAAAAGTGAATCGTAAAAAAGTTCTGATTGTATTTCAAGCGAATGGTTTCAGGACTACTTCCATAGAGACAATAACTTTGTTCCCCTGAATTCAACAAATCAAAATGCAAGAAACATACTTTGTTGAAAGATTGATGATATTTTATGACTGCAGGATTAAAGCATATCAGACCTTTAGTTGTTCCAAAAAACATTTGCCCGTCAGTTTGAAAACTAGCATTATAATTGAACTGTGAAGAAGAAAGATTATCTTCATTATCGAACTTGATAAAAGTGTTAAATTTCGGATTATAACAAAATAATCCGTTGTATGTACCAATCCATAAGTTACCCGTTTTATCTTCTTCTATAGTTGTCACATTAGGATCGGTCAAGCCCCCTTTTCTACCAAAATGTATAATTCGATTAGATTTTATATCCAGCCTGTATAATCCGTAATATTCGATGAAGAACCATAAATGATGTCTGGAATCCATGAACAAAAAACGGACGGTATTACTGGGGAGTTTAAAAAGAGTCGCATTGTCCGAATAATGTTCCACAATATCTTGTGTCTTTCTGTCCAATTTATAAATACCATATAAAGTAGAACTAATCCAAATATTCTTTTTATCCATTACTATGCCGGACGCATAAATATTCTGTAATTGTGGCACCAAAAAAAATTGCTCTTTTTTCTTATCAAAAATATAAACACTTGGACCTATTATCCAAATATGACCGTTTCCATCATCCTTGATCTCCCAAATGAAATTCGGATCGATCTTTCCAGTATTTGACGGCAATCTAAATGTTTTAAACGTTTTATCAGTTAATGAAAATACGCCCAAGCCTTTTCCATACAATCCCATCCAAACCTTATCTCCATCTTTAAAAATTGACAGGATATTATCTCCGCCAATTTTACTATTCGAAGTATTATAAACACTTAAACGTTTTGTCTCGGTATTATAAACATTTAAGCCTCCGCCATCCAAACCTGTATAAATATGAGTACTGTCCGAACATACGGAGGTCACCAAATCATAAGTAAGAGAACCATTTTCTTTCGACATAGACTTAAACCAATCATATCGGTATGAATACAAATCTATTCCGCCACGATATGTTCCGATCCATAAATTTTTTTCTTTGTCTGAAAATAAAGAAAATACAGCATCGCTACTCATATTGCTGTTTTGAGAAAGAATAGAAAATAAAGACTTTCCATCTTGTACAAACAAACCCTTTCCATCTGTTGCCCAAACAGTTTTTTTACCATAATCGATAACAACTTTCAAACCTACGGGAGCAAATGTATTCGATAATTCTATTGCATTGTTTTTTACTTTAAATGCGTAACTTTTATTTCCAATGCCATAACACACATAAACAATATCCAGATTTTTACTATAAGATATATTCTCTGCAGGATGATCCGTTTTATATAAATATTTGTTTATAATTGATTTTCTATCCTGAGATAATAAATATAAACCGTTTGCACTCGAAGCTAGTAATAATCCATTCTTATATGAACAAATTGTACAAAATTTTTCTTTTCCGAAATAACATTGTTCAAATTCAAATTTTTTTTTCCAAACAAAAATTCTTCCACAAGAATCTAAAACAAAAATGTTCCGACCATTATCCACTATTGAATTGACAAGCGTATTCATAATCCTAAACTTTCCAGATGGCATCTGCTGTACGCATCTCCGAAAACATCCGTCTTTATATGAATAATGATTTAATCCGGCATCGGTTCCCAACCATAATCCGTCATTTACCGACAGTATGACTGAAACTCGATTGTTTGAAATAGAAGTTTTGTCCTGAACATCATGTTTGAACACAGAGAAATTTAAGCCATCGAAACGACACAAACCATCAAATGTACCAAACCACATAAAGCCCTGCTCATCCTGTGTTATACATTTTACTGTATTATTTGACAATCCGTCTGCACAATTGAAATTCTTAAAACTAATTCCCCCAAATATATTTATTGGAAAAAGTATAAGAAGGAAAAGAATAAAAAGAAACACTCTTTCTATTCTATATACTTCCTTTATTTTTCTTTCATACTTCTTTCCAATCATAATAAACAATAATATCTGAGATTATATCAAAGATGATAAATATTCCCGCCCTCTTGATTGTATTTATAAATTATTTCCTATTTCTTGATATTTTTCCAAAGATAAATATTTTTATTTTTTATAATAAACGATAATCTGTTTTTCAATTATATAATAAATAATCTAAACTCAAAGATATACCATTAATAAAAATGACGCCATCGAAAAAATCTCCGGCGCCATTTTATACAAACACCTATCGTTTAAAAAATTCTGAAATTATTAGCTTTTTATTTTCTTGAAACTTATATATAATTAAAGAACAAATGTTATCGTTTGAACTTATTCTATTGCCATAAACTTCTTATATAATATCTTTGCTTTGGAGGCAAAACATTTTTTCATATACACTTAAATTTAAAATATAACAATAGATTTATTTCTCGAAAATAAGTTTTAATTATTTCAAGTCGAAAATATATACTTAAACGAAAAAGAATAGTACTTTTTTCGTATTTTTCGGGGCGTATTTCCTACTAAAGACTTTTTTATCATATTTTGTCATAAATAAGTGGGACCAAAGTTTAAAAATCTGATTCCACTTATTAACAAAATCTTCATTTCTTTTCTTTCATCCTTATAAAAAATTTCTTGATTAATTTTGGCTGAACAACTGTAACATATGCTTCACCATCAGCAATTCTAACCTTCTTCATTAATGATGACAGGAATTTGTATCCTGTGGGATCTTTCTTCAGCAAACTTCCATAAAAAGAAGATTCGCGAGAACCTCCATTGTCAATAGGTTTCATCTGAAAATCTCCCAAAAAATAATTCTTTTTAAAAACATTATTAGTAGATTCGGTTAATTGTATTGCAGAACTATCCTTAGAATAAAATATATTTTCAACAAAAGTAGTACTGTCCGAATATCCGCCCCACGTATCAGATGTAATAAGATTTCGATCTCCTTTAGGATAAGGTTTAGAATTTGAATGCAAAATATTATTATTGATAAGAGTGTTTTTGCAAGGACCTGCAATATGAATTATAGGAGAAAAGATACCTGCATGTGTAGGATGAGGCCTTATACCGTCATTAATACTAATATTGTATTGAATTAAAGTGTTCAAATTACCTATATTATCTGTTGCTTCCGATGGACCTGGATCACAAATTAAAAGAAAACCACCATCATTATCATGACTGTAATTATATTGAATTACTGTATTCCGACAATTAAAATCCGAATCAAAGCCTTGCCCGTCCCATGGTGCCTTATGATCGCTCGCTTCATTATATTGAAATACAGCATTATCACAACTCCACGGCCACATCCCTGCCGCTGCTTCTTTTTCAGGCAAAATATCCGGACAATTCCGCATCAAATTATATTCTACCAAAACGCCATCACACCCTATCGGAACAATTCCATCTCCCGGAACATCCTCTATCAGATTCTTCTTTATAACCGTATGGGTACTTGGAAACCATTTTTTACGATCCCAACCGGAATCCCAAATCATCGCATTACGTTCACATCGGCGAATTATACAATTTTCTATTAATAGTCCATCAAAAGCCGAAGCTTTATTTTTCCACTTGTTTTCTATCAGTATACCACTTCCTTCTCCACTATGTTTAACTAATGTCCCGTTAACATCATGTATATTCAAGTTCTTCAAAGTTATATTGTGAGAAATACCATATTCTACACAAGAAACTTTTACACCTGTACGACCGGCGAGTCTATTTCCACCATGATTTGTAATATCTATATTCTGTAAAGAAAGATAATCCGAATTCTTTATCAAAACTGCATACATGGAATGATCCGGTGCTATGATTTTGGGCTTTTCCCCTTTTCCATACGAGCCTATTATTACGGAATTTTTATCAGTACCCTCTCCTGAAATTTCCAATACGCCATTAAAAACACATCCACAATGCAAAAGTAAACAATCTCCAGCTCTGAGTCGAAGCTCTTTCACCCGATTCAACGTTCTCCATGGTTTACCAACTGTCAAACCATTATTATCATCACTGCCTATTTTTGAATCCAGAAAATATTTCACTTGCGCCGAAATATTTAAGTAACATCCAAACAAACATATGATAAGACTTATTGATTTTATATTAGTTTTCATTTTTTTGTATAGTTAATTTACACAATAAACAGATATGTTTCGCATGATAGCCGGTTCTTTTGTAACTTTATTTACCTTAAAACGCAAAGCTTCCGCTTTTACAATTTGAAAGTCATCAATACGTTTGTGACCTATGGTCAAACCTTTAACGATGGTTTTCCATTGCCCATTTTCTTTCGCCTCTATTGTATAAGACGAAATACGCTGCCCCTTTGTTAAATCTTCCATTAATATTACATGATTAATTTCAACAGGGACTTTAAATTTTAGTGTTTGAAAAACTTCTTTTGAATTCGAACTTATTATAGAATGCCCAAAACGTCTCTTAATCTCATCACCAAATGCTTTTGCGGCTTCTACAACATTTTTTTCAATTAATCCTTGACGATCGGGTGCAAAATTAACAATAAATAAAGAACCTCTTCCCACAGTCTTATAGTAAGAATCCATTATTCTTTCTAGAGGTTGCGGTTTCCTCTTTTCACTCCACATCCATCCACCTGTGGTAAAGGCTACTGTAGAACATGCTATTTGAGGGCGATATATCTTTCCGTAGGGATTGCCTGTATTAGATTGTCCCCACTTATATGTTTTACTTACAGTATAAATAGTGCCATCTATGGAATTTAACGAATTCCACAAAGGATAAGATGCACGTCCATCTTCATTGCCTACATGTTCGACGTCTCTTCCCAACAATAAGCATTGTGGCTGTAGATGATGAGCCTGAATTGCAAAATCTTTATATAGTTTTCTGAGTGCACCTCCTTTAGGTTTATCATATAATGCATCAGACCGCCCAAAATGATCATCCCATATAAAAACTAAAGGTCCATAATTTGTCAATAATTCTGTTATCTGTTCTTTCTCTTTTTTCCAAACTTTTTTAAATAACTCAGAATTATTAAATTTATTAATATCTCCTGAGTCTCCACCTTTATATCCTGCTTGCTGTGCCTCCCAATGAGAATCAATCCATGGTGCAGTATATAGTCCAGGTTTTAATCCGTATTTTCTACATGCATTAACAAATTCACGAACAATGTCTCCTTTTCCATTTTTATATGGACTATTTTTTATACTATAGTCCGTTGTTTTAGTAGGCCATAAACAAAATCCCTGTTCATGCCTGGCCGTGAGTACTGCAAAAGTCGCACCCATTGATTTGGCAGCTTTTACCCATTGTTCTACATTAATATTAGTAGGATTAAATTTAGATGCAGGCGTTTGTCCCGGAAGACTCCCTTTTTCAGCATAGGCATCAATGCTATAGTGGAAAAAGGCCCCCAACTCCATATTCTGAAAGGCAAGTTGCTCGGTTGTAGGCTTTACGGGCTCAAAATTTTGCTGCGCAAAAGCAAGAAAAGGGAAAGTACTAATTAGAAAATTAAAGAGAATAAATCGATTTACTAAAATAACGATTTTATTCGATTCATGAGTTTTTTTCATAGATAAAATATTTAAATGTTTGTCCGAAAATAAACAATATTATCCTATAAAAAAGAACCTTATTCATAAATTAGAAGTAAAAATCCGTATTTTATCTACTTCCAAAATACAAAAAACATAAAATCTTTATTCTCATAGAAGATTAACAATAATCTGCTTAATAAGTCATTCATTGTTTCGAGAATAAATGACATCATAAAAAGTCACAGTATGCCACGTGAAAATGTGAAAAATAAAATAAGATTTAACTAACTCAATAATAATAGAAAATAATCCTCTTTAATATTGTAATCCGATTCCACAAAGGAATCCTGCCTCCAAATCATAACCAGCTTTCACATAACAATTCCACCGATCAAAAGAACCCATATTATAATGTGCAAAAAAACGTGCATCTAATTTTCTTCCATGATACTGCGTAACATAATATTTATTATCAGATGATGTGTCATCTGTATAATTTGTGTAATCTGTGCGCCATGCATATCCTATGCCACAACCAACTAGCAGTCTTCTTTCTATCCGATATCCGAAATCAACCGTCGCCATTACTTTATAATAATCTTCATTTTTTACAGTTACTGTTTGCGGAAGATTTGCCGATACTATTTTATTACCCGAAAAGCCACGATCCGGATTGAAAGTAAAAGAACCTCCTAAAAGAAATCTTTGATACTCAATATGCATAGACAAAGGGACATAACACTTAAAGGCAAAAGTTCCATCAATTCCGACATGAAACAAATTAGACTTAATCGTATCATTCTCTTTTACGCCACTTGCCATACTACTCATATTAGGCGGAAAAAAACCTCCATGCCGGAAATTTTGCGCAAAACCACCTACACTTAATATTAATACAATAAATAATAAAAACGACTTTTTCATTTTTCACAATATTTTTCGCAAATATAAGAAAACTAGACTAAAGATATACAAAAAATATTTATTTCTTTTTCCTCCTTTAATATATTTTTATTTATTGACAGACTGGCGATTTTGAACATGAACGTGACAGAACAATATACCCTGTTATTCCTCCAAAAATTGAAGCAAGAAAAATTCCGACTTTTGCCTGAATCATATAATCCGGATTTACAAAAGCCAAAGATGTAACAAACATAGACATTGTGAAACCTATAGCACCTAACAAACCGATTCCAAGAAGATTATAGAAAGTCATTCCGTCAGGTTTCGGAGCTATTTTCAATTTTATCATTAGTAAGGTAAAGCCCACAATTCCTAATACCTTCCCCACAAATAAGCCTAAAGATACACCCAAAGTTACATGGGAACTAAATAACTGTCCGAGTTCAAAATTAAGCGAAACTCCAGCATTGGCAAATGCAAAAATAGGAAGAATGACATAAGTGACAAAAGGATGCATGGAATTTTCCAGTCTTTGTAAAGGAGGTATGGCTTTATTGGTATCCCTTTTTACCTTTTCAAGTAAGCCTAACTGTCCATCGGTAAGCATAACACCCTCATCACTTATTTTTTCTCCGTTAATCTTTATAAGAAAATGCTGTATTCTTTTAATATATACGCTTTCTGTAATCTTTACATCACAAGGAATGATAAAAGCAGCAATAACAGCCGCAATTGTTGCATGAACTCCTGACAATAAGAAAAAAGTCCAAATGCCCAAGATACCTAATAAAGCATAAAAAATAAAATTTCTGATACCTATCTTATTCCCTAAAAACATGATGAATGCACATGCCAGACCGACACCCAAATGAAAAAAAGACAAATGCGATGAATAAAAAAGCGCAATTACAATGACAGCGCCCATATCATCTACTATAGCAAGTGCTGTAAGAAAGACTTTCAATGATGTAGGAATTCGATCTCCTAACAAATAAAGTACGGCAAGTGCAAAAGCTATATCAGTAGCCATAGGTATTCCCCATCCATTACTTACCTCACCAGCAGGATTCAACAGAAAATAAATAAGGGCCGGCATAATCATTCCTCCGATTGCTGCACCGATAGGCAACAAAGACTTCCTAATATCAGACAGCTCTCCGGCAACAAATTCCCTTTTCAGCTCCAAACCGACCACAAAGAAAAAAATAGCCATTAATCCATCATTAATCCAATGATGAAGACTATATTCAAAAAAAGGAGTAGCATCAAAAATGAATCCGAATTTATGTTCAAAAAAATGAGCATACTGCTCCTTCCAAGGAGAATTAGCAAAAAAGAGAGCGGCAATTACACTTATGCCTAGTACTATTCCACCTGCTTTTTCCTGTTTCCCGAATTTTTGAATACGATAATTAACCTTGTCTATTAACTGTCTTTTCTCTTCCATAATGATGCAAATATACACTCTTTTCAGAAGAAATGCAATCTTAACGGCCTAACACTTATTATTGATGTTTAATCCTTCTATGCATACATATCACAATGAATTTGAAGTTCAATCTTTGTTTTCGTAATATTCGGACCATATTTTCGCTGCCTCTTCTACGATTTTAACACAAGGCCGTTTTTTGTAATATTCTTTGTTACGTTCCTCCGGAATATAAGATATTGCAGCATTCTTTTTTAATCCTAATAATTCTCCACAACAAATAGAACCATTTCTTTTTCTAAACTCTGCTGCTAACTTTTGAACGAGTTTATAGGTTTCCGCTTTAATTTTTGTATCCGGAACCACATTACCCTTATCCAAACCCGCTAACATAAACAATCCACATGCAGCGCCACAAGTTTCGCGCATTCTTCCTATTCCACCTCCAAAAGAAGCTGAAATACGAAAAGCTGTTTTCTCATCCATTCCATACAAATCAGCAAAAGCACCTAACACAGATTGTGAACAATTATAACCTTGTTCAAATAAATCAACAGCTTTTTGAACTCTATCTTCCATTATTTTTATTATTTATAAACGATACAACAGACTCTGTCAAACTATTAAAAAGAGTCTTAATTTCTTGATTTTTTACAGTCTCAAATGATTCTCCTTTTTCAGATTGCTGACCAATATCTTTAATTAAAGGTATTTGACATAACAATGGAACATTAAACTCATGAGCAAGCACAGTTCCTCCTTTCTCTCCAAATATATAGTATTTCTCATTGGGATGCTGCACAGGAGTAAACCACGACATATTTTCTACTATTCCAATTAAAGGAATATTTATATGTTCATTTACAAGCATTTCCGTTCCTTTTCTTGCATCATTAAGAGACAGTTCCTGTGGGGTTGTAACAACAATAGCTCCGTCTATTATAAATTTCTGTACTACTGTAATCTGCGCATCACCGGTACCTGGAGGAAAATCCACTATCATATAATCAATATCACCCCAATTTGTTTGAGTAAATAATTGCGTTATTGCATTTGATACCATCGGACCACGCCATATAACCGATTTACTTTTATCGATAAAAAAACCGATTGAATTAATTTTTACTCCGTATTTTTCAATCGGGTCCATCTTGCCTTCTTCTGAATTTGTATTTGACAGACAAGGCCTTTCTTTTTCAATATCAAACATTTTAGGTACAGAAGGTCCATAAATATCCGCATCGACTAAAGCAACCTTATATTTTTTAGAAGCGAGAGACATAGCCAAATTCGCAGCTATGGTAGATTTTCCAACACCACCTTTACCAGAAGCAACTACAATAATATTTTTTACACCTTCGACTTTTTCTTTTTCCATTATTTTCATATTTATTAATATCGTACTATTTAATTGCCGAAACAGGACACACTCTTACACACTTTCTACAATTTCTGCATTTATCTTCATCAATCACTGCTATACCATCTTTTAATTGAATTGCATTCTGCGGACAAAGATCAACACATTGGCCACATCCTTCACAAATTTCACTATCAACTACAGGATATGGATTTATAGATTTTCCCTTTTCATCATTTTTACTATCTAAATGAGTTTTCGATTCCACATTACCGATCAAATCACTCGGGATTAACGGAACATGACATTTTGGGCACTCAAGAGAACGACAGGGAACTCCTCTTTCATGAACTACACTATAACCACAATTAGGACAAACGCATTTTATATTTCGACTACCAGTCCTTCCTTTTTGTCCCATAAACTGATGCATACGAAACCTTCTATTAAACATATATTTACTTTTTAATTTATCATATCCGATAATGCTTTCTTTAACGACTTTGCTATTTCAGAATTCGGATTCATGCTAACTTAGTTGGGCTCCGGTGCGGCTA
>CAZKSK010000033.1:0-14249 GCA_964555225.1 uncultured Bacteroides sp. | reverse complement strand
AGAATTTCCATACTTTCGATATCATTAGGATTAATATCAGAAAGTGAACCTCCACTCTTACTGATAGGTACACCATCAACTACAATATAAGGATCTGTACTGGCATTAATAGAATTCTTTCCTCTAATAATCGTCGATGGAGAATCACCTGGAATAGAAGAGCCCTGAGTTACAAGGACTCCGGCCGTTGCACCTTCCAATGCTTGCATAACATTTGTAACAGGTAATTTAGACAAACGATCCTTATTAACAGAAGTTACAGAACCGGTGACATCTGACTTCTTCTGAGTACCATACCCTACAACAACAATTTCATCTAAAGTTTTATTATCATCCTTAAGTACTACATTGATTTTACCACTTGTGACTTTTATTGTTTGAGTAATATAACCAATATAGGATATTCGGAGTTCATGATTTGATACCGAAAGACTAAAATTTCCATCCAAATCAGTAATCGTTCCATTGGTACTTCCAACCTCCAGAACACTTGCACCAATAATGGGTTGACCCGAAGAATCCTTCACCGTACCGGATACTTGTACCTTTTGCGGGGCCGTCATTCCCATAACATTATTCTCAGCAAAAATTGTGATAGGAAATCCTATCAAACAACCTGCACAAATCAACAAAGTCCATATAGCTTTGCGATTTTTAAAGATTTGATTTAAATCCATCTTGTTTTTCATAAATGAGTTTCAAGAGTTAAACATTAATTTCATCAACGCAAAACTATTTAACACTGCAAGAAAACAAGATTAAAATAAGATAAAATAAGTCGAAAAATAGTCCGTAAAAGCAAAAAGACTATTTTTCGACCTAAAAAATTCAAATGAATTCTATCTCATTAAAAAGACACTAATAATAATTCAAAAGTCACGTTCATATAGAATTTATTTGGTAAAAAAGCGTTCACAATATTCAGTCGGAAGCATCCCAAATTCTTTTTTAAAACAAAGGCTGAAATATTTCGGATCATTGAATCCGACTTCATAAGCCAAATCTGAAATTCTAATAGTGGGATTCTCTTCCATAATCTTGCACGCCGCCTTTAAACGAATATTACGAATAAACGAAGATGTACTTAATCCTGTCAGTGATTTCAATTTTTTATATAAAGTCGTTTTGCTGGTACCCATTTCATCTATAAACTGAGGAACATCAAATACAGAATCATCCAGGTGTTTATTTACGCAATCTACGGCTTTCTGCATAAACTCTTCATCCATACTGGTATAATTCAATTCTTTCATTTCAAATACCAACTGATTTTTGAAATCACGCGCAGTACGTTCTTGCTTCTTCAAAAGATTCTTAATACGAGCATGAAGTACAATAAGATTAAACGGTTTGGTAATAAATGCATCGGCTCCACATTCATAGGCCTCAGCACGGTCTTCTTCTTTATTTTTAGCTGTAAGAAGAATAATCGGAATATGACAATAATCAATATTACCTTTTACATATTTAGTGAATTCAATACCATCCAGTTCGGGCATCATCACATCCGATACAATAATATCCACATCTTCATTTTCGACAACATCTATTCCTTCTTTTCCATTTGTAGCCTGAAATACTTTATAATCCCGACCTAATAATTTCATCATTACCTGCAACAGATCTTCATTATCTTCAACAATCAAAACCGAGTGTTCCTTTTTTGTATCTTTCGTTGATTCCGTGACATCCGCTTCTACAATATCTGTTATGGTTTTTTGCACGGGAATAGTAGCCTCATCAATTTCTTCAGGTTTAAAATAAGCTTTTGCAATAGGTAAAGTTACATAAAAAGTCGTACCCTGCCCCAATTCACTTTCTACTCTGATATTGCCCCCATTAAGTTCGACCAAATCCTTCGTTAAAGACAATCCTATACCTGTTCCAATAGTATTGAATCGACGATAATCTCCTTCGTAAAAGCGTTTGAATAAATGTTTTTGACCTTCTTGTGAAATACCTTCGCCATTATCTTTTACAACTAATTCTATAAAATCATGATCCTTGCCATAAAAAAGATTTAATTGGATGAATCCTCCTTCTTTATTATATTTGGCTGCATTTGATAACAAATTATAAATAATTTTGTCCAATTTATCAGAATCATAATAACCTTCTATATTCTCGGGATCACATAGAACGGAAAAGTGCAATTTTCGTTTCCGGATAAGTGGAACAAAGCTTTCCGCTTCGTTTTTCACGAACGTAGCTATGTTTCCGGGTGAAACCCGCAATTTTAGATTTCCGGTTTCAGATTTCCTAAATTCCAATATTTGTTGTATCAAACGTATTAATCTTCGAATATGAATATTCATAATATCATAAAGGTCCTGGTGATCAGGAATCTGTATTTTCATTTCGTCTACAGTTGCTGATATTATAGTCAACGGAGTAAGTAACTCATGAGTAATATTAGTAAAAAATTGTAGTTTGGTATGATTTAATTCCTCAATTTTAGATTTTTCTATTTTAAGTAAATGATATTTATTACGCTGTCTCATTCGTATTTTAGCCTGTCTCCATATCAAAAAGACAAATCCGACCACGATGAGAAAATAAAATATATATGCCCACCACGTCATCCAAAAAGGAGGTAAAATAACGACTTCAATCATACGTTCATTTTGGCTCCACGTTCCATTTTCATCCATTACTTTTAAATGAAAAAAATATGTCCCTGATTTTAAATTATTATAATAGGCAAACCGATGAGTCGCATCTGTGGTTTGCCAATCTCTATCATAACCCTCCAATTTAAAAGAATACTTATTCTGCATCGGATTTACAAAATTCATGGCAGAAAATTCTATATTGAAATTATTTTGTTGATAGTTCAAAATTATTTTATCTGTAAAATCAGGAGATTTTTTAGATATCTTATCACGAACTTTTATTGGGAAAGCATCCCATGACTCATTATATATTTTAATATCCGTAATAGAAATCTTTGAATGCTGATTCATACGTTTCAACTTGGAAGGATAGAAATAATTATATCCCCTATGACCTCCGAAAAACATTTCCCCATCAGGTGCTTTAAAAGCACAACCACGCATAAATATATTATCCTGTAAACCACTGGAAACTGTATATAATCGGAATGAACTGTTTTCTAATTTTGATTGCACCCTTAAAAAAAGCAGACCTGCATTTGTTCCCATCCACAAATGTCCTTCTTCATCTTCAAGAATACTGAATATTCCGTCACAAGGCAAATCCAACAACCGGTTTATAGATATAAAACAATCCTTTGTTTTATCATATAAACTCAGTCCTCCGCCATCAGTCCCCACCCACAAACGATTTTGAGAATCAACATAAATACATTGAACGTCATTCGAATTGAGCTTTTTATTATCTAATGTATATAGCTTAAAATCCATTTGAGGTAAACCTCCCTCATAATTTGAAATACGAACAAGCCCCTCATCACTGGTACCTGCCCAGATATATTTATTATCTTGTTCTTTCAAACATTGAAAAGAATTATTAGAAATATCGACACCATCTACAATAAAATGAGTAAAAGCAAAACCTTGACGATTTTTACTGCAACGGCCCAATCCCGATTTAGTTCCGAACCAACAATTTCCATAGTGATCTTCAATAATAGAAAAAACTCTTCCGTTCATGAGCCAAGATGTATTATTCTGCCCATAAAGTTGAACTCGTTTGCTTATCGGTCTTTTCTCATCATATTCATAATATCCCGAAGTAAAACTCCCCATCAAAATACGGCCATCATGTAAATGTACAATTGTATTTATAGTAGGCATGGAATTAAATTTACTAAAAGCTGGTATCTTTGAAAAATGAGTATACGTATTCAAAGAACGATCTTGAATAACCAATCCATAACTACCGATACCTAACCAAAGTTTTCCATCAGAATTAATCATCATACTCCTGACTGAATTGGATGTTAATTCTTTTCTGACTTCCGGCAAAGAATTAAGTCCGAACATAGGCTGTTGGGTATTAACAAAATATACTCCACCGCCCAATGTCCCTAACCAAACGGTACCTTGACGATCTTGCATCAAAGCGTCTACCTCATCAAAAGGTATATTAGGGACTTTCCCAGGAAGATAATTTGTAAAAGAATCTGCTATTCTATCTTTATAAAGAGATTGTACACTTAATCCGCTTCGTGTTCCTATCCAAATTGTATGGTTGTTCCGATCCTCTACAAGTGAATAAATTACGTTGTCAGATAAGCTTTGTGAATTAGTCTTATTAGAGACAAAAGAATGTATGCGAAGATGATTCACATCATATGGATTTTCAATGACAGATAGTCCTGCTCCGAAGCTACCTACCCATAATCTGTGATAAGAATCTTCAAGAATAATATGGGCAGAAGTTTGATTATTAATTTTGGGATAAGCAATATAATGACTCGTTTTCTGATCAAAACGATAAAGTCCACTGAACGTACCTATCCAAACCTGCCCTTGAGTATCTTCATAAATATGCTGAGCTTGTTGAATTCTGTGTCCATTACACTTACAAACCTTACATGTATCATCTTTCGGATTATATTGATATAAATCGGCATCCGTTCCAATAAAAACAATGCCACTACGAGTAATTAATATAGCAGTTATAACATTATTAAGAAACTCTTTATTTTGAGTATTTCTCATTATACCGGTCTGCTTATCCAATATATTCAAACCACTATTTGTACCAATATACAAATGATGATGTGCATCCTCAGCTACACAGCGGATGTTGTTATTCGATAACAATTCCGGAGAATACATGTTGGATTTATAGATTTTAATTTGATAACCGTCATAGGAACATAGACCATCTGTTGTAGCAATCCATAAATAGCCTTCCTTATCTTGATATAAACGTCTGACTTCATTTGTAGGCAATCCGTTTAAAGCTGTTAAAGCTTTAAACTCCATTGTCGGTTTTTGACCCGAAACAGAGAGAAAAAATAAAAACAATATAGTAGTCAAGACAAAAAAACGTCTCCTCATCCTTTTATAGTTTTAGACCGGTTCTATCTTGCAAAAATAGAATAAAAAAGATTAGTTAAAGACGAATTATGGTTTTTTATGGGTGAAAAAACGGTTATTTAGCCCAAGGCATCCATTTCATATAGTCCATATCTTTAAACATATCTGCACGCATAATAGAAGTATTAACATCTTTTTTACCTAATAGAAATTTATCCACAAAAGCTTCTACCTCGGGTCGTTGACTGTCAGGTAATGCACAATGCATATGACCGCCTTGAATGGAAAAGCCCATACGGTCTCCTATTCCGAATGTTTTCCAAACCTTATGTGCAGCCTGACAAGAGACATAATTAGAAGGTTCTGCCAACCATTCATAATCCGTATTTCCCAAAACGAGCAAGGCACGTGGAGCAACTAAAGCAGCAAGTTCGTGATGATCTATCGGTAGACGGGAGACATTTTCTCCTGCAAACTGGAACATACTCTCTTTAAACCATTGATGACTGGTATTACCCAATGTTTCTACATGTCCTAATGTTTCCGAAACACGCCAAGCATCAACGCCTCCGCCTCCCGGTTCTTGTGCAATGACCAAAGCTATTCTTTCATCAAAAGCGCCAGCAAACAAAGCCATTTTTCCAGCAAAGGAACAACCTGAAACAGCCAAATGTTTTAAATCGATCCTGCTTTTCTTCCCTATAATTTCCAATCCATCAATTATTCTGCTTATTCCCCATGGCCAAGCACTATAGGCTCCCATTTCAACTAAATCCGGATAGAGTCTGTTTATCGGTTCCTGACCACGCTTCTGTGTATGAGCCATCACCTGAGTAAAATTAAAAGTTATCTGAACAATATTCCTTGTATCAAAAATATCAGGAGGTAAAGAACCTGTTCCGAATCCTATTCCAATGATAGCAGGGAACGGACCTTTTCCCGTAGACGGATATTTGATAGAAGCAGACAAACGAAGAGATTGTCCGTTTTTATGAACAATTACAATTATGGAATCATTTTGAATGCTAGCTTCTATATTTTTCTTACCAACTTTCGGCTTCAATCCTAATTCATAATGTTGTAATTGATTAATAATTTCAGATCTCCGTCGCTCCCAATCTTTAAATTTGATAGAACGCCCTTTACCATCTGCCCAGGCAAAAGGATCCGGAAGAGTTTTAATTTCCGGAAGCTTATTTAACTCAGGCATATCAGGTGCCGCATATTTTTCACCAGAATTTTCAACACTATATACCAAAGGTATACTTTTTTGCCCTTTGATAGGACACGAAAACAAAAAAAGTATTATTAATAAAAAAGTACTGATTATATTCTTCATAGCTATCAGATTTAAACAAAAAACAAAAATACTTCACTAGAATAAAAATCCAAAGTATTTTTGTTTTTCTTTTGTTACACACTTATATAGTCATGTAACATCTATAAAATAAACTGTATTTATTTTATCGTCTCTATCAAGCAATCAACATTAACCGATGTCTGTTCACCTGTTGTCATATTCTTCAATGAAATTTTATTTTCCTTCATTTCATTTTCTCCAACAATTGCCACATAAGGTATATGCTTGTCATTAGCATATCCCATCTGTTTCTTCATTTTCGAAGAATCCGGAAATATCTCGGTCCGGATACCTGCAGCTCTAACTTTTGCAAGAATCGGAAGACAAAAAGAGGATTCCGCCTCACCAAAATTCACAAAAAGAAGTTGCGTACCGCTAACAAACTCCTTAGGATAAAGATCCAACTGATTCAACACATCATAAATTCGATCCGCACCAAAAGAAATACCCACTCCAGATACGCCTGACATGCCAAAAACTCCTGTCAAATTGTCATAACGTCCACCACCGCTAATGCTTCCTATCTGAACATCAAGAGCCTTCACTTCAAAAATTGCACCTGTATAATAATTAAGTCCACGAGCCAAAGTTAAATCAAATTCTATTTCACTCTTAATACCCAAAGATTTTATATGGTTCAGAATAAATTCACTTTCTTCTATGCCTTTCATGCCAACGCTACTACCGGACAAGACTGTTTTCAAAGTCTGTAATTTTTCCTCATTACTACCATTCAACATAATAATAGGTTGCAACTTCTCGATAGCCTCCCGAGAAATACCCTTTGAAACTAATTCCTCGTTCACGTTTTCCAAACCTATTTTATCCAACTTATCAATAGCAACAGTAATATCTACAATTTTATCCGCTTCACCGATAATTTCAGCAATACCGGAAAGTATCTTACGATTATTAATTTTTATACTGACTCTGACTCCGAATTTGGTAAAAACAGAGTCAATCATCTGAACAAGTTCTACTTCATTAAGAAGAGAATCACTCCCAACAACATCCGCATCACACTGATAAAATTCGCGATATCGTCCTTTTTGTGGACGATCTGCACGCCAAACAGGTTGAATCTGAAAACGTTTAAAAGGGAAAGTCAACTCATCACGATGTAAAACCACATATCGGGCAAAAGGAACTGTCAAATCATAACGAAGTCCTTTTTCGCAAAGTTTATTTGACAATTTGACAGAATTACGTGAAAGAAGTTCTTCATCGCTTAATGAACTGAAGCAATCACCTGAATTCTGAATTCTAAATAATAGTTTGTCACCTTCATCTCCATATTTCCCCATCAATGTTGAAAGATTTTCCATAGAAGGAGTTTCTATTTGCTGAAAGCCAAACAGATAAAAAATATCACGAATCGTGTTGAAAATATAATTTCGTTTTGCCATCTCTACTGGCGAAAAATCTCTTGTTCCTTTTGGAATACTTGGTTTTGCTGCCATCTTTAATCTTTAGTCTCTTCGATTAGTAAAAATCATAATATAATATATAAGCGTTGCCAAAGAGCTCAATGCTGCCACTACATAAGTGTAAGCAGCCGAGGTTAACGCATCTTTTGCCTGTGCATGATTATAGGAATTGGTAATACCCGAACGATTTAGCCAAACCAAAGCACGACGGCTCGCATCAATCTCTACCGGTAAAGTGATAAAACTGAACAAAGTAGTCGTTGCAAACAAAATAATACCAATCAAAAGTAATTGGGGAAATGTATTTATCATAAAAATACCGGCTAATAAGATCCAAGTAACAATGCTAGAAGAAAATTGTACTATCGGGACTAACGCCGAACGCATTTTTAAAGGTGCATACGCACAAGCATGCTGAACGGCATGGCCACATTCATGAGCAGCCACAGCAGCTGCAGCAACACTTGAAGAGCTATAAACCCCTTCACTTAAATTCACTGTTTTATTAGCCGGATTATAATGATCGGTTAACATTCCTGAAGTACTGGTAACCGTTACATCATTAATTCCATTTTCTTGTAGCATCTGTATCGCTACGTCACGTCCCGTCATTCCATTGTCAAGAGGTATTTTGGAATATTTTTCAAATTTATTTTTCAGACGAGCCTGAATTATATAACTGATAACAGCTATGCCTATAAATAAAATCCAATACATAAATTTTTCTTTTAATGATTAATACAAAAACAATAATACAAATTATTTGCCAAATTCAATAAGAAACGGTGAATAGCATAACCATTCACCGTTTTTTGAATACTATAACTTTTATTATTCTTCCGTATGACGCTCAATAGTCTGTTCGCGGTCCGGCCCTACGGAAACAATCTTAATCGGAGTTTCCAAATAATTTTCAAGAAAAGATATGTAACCATTAAATTCTTCAGGAAATTCTTCTTCACCTTTCATCTTTGTCATATCACATTTCCAACCGGGTAATTCGGCATAAATGGGTTCTATTCCTTCAGTTATATCAAATGGGAAATAATCTATTTCTTCTCCATTTTTACGATAAGCAACACACGCCTTTACAACCTCAAAATCATCAAGAACATCACTCTTCATCATAATTAATTGAGTTACTCCATTGATCATGACGGCATATTTCAATGCAACCAAATCAATCCAGCCACAACGGCGTTCACGCCCGGTTACAGCTCCATATTCACAACCTAAATCACGAATTTTCTTTCCTGTTTCATCAAATAGTTCTGTAGGGAAAGGACCACTTCCTACACGTGTGCAATAAGCCTTGATAATTCCATAAACTTCTCCGATTTTATTTGGACCGACACCAAGTCCCGTGCAGGCTCCTGCACAAATAGTATTAGAAGAAGTAACAAATGGATAAGATCCAAAATCCACATCAAGCATCGTTCCTTGAGCACCTTCACAGAGGACATTTTTTCCCTGTTTTAATAAATTATTAATTTCATGTTCACTATCTGTAAAATGGAACTGTTTCATATATTCAATGCCCTCAAAAAAGGCTTTTTCCATTTCTGTCAAATCATAAGAATAATTCAAGCTCTTTAGAATTTGCTCATGACGTGCTTTAGCTTTTCCGTATTTTTCTTGAAAACCATAAAGAATATCACCTACACGTACACCATTACGGCTGACCTTATCAGTATAAGTAGGACCTATACCCTTACCCGTAGTTCCAACTTTTGCGGAACCTTTTGCTGCTTCATAAGCTGCATCAAGCAAACGATGAGTAGGCAAAATAAGATGAGCCTTCTTAGATATATGTAATCTTTCCTTTAAAGGATGTCCTGAAGCTTCCAAAGCCTCCGCCTCTACTTTAAATAAAGCGGGATCAAGTACCACACCATTACCAATAATATTAATTTTATCTCCTTGAAAGATTCCGGAAGGGATAGAACGAAGTACATATTTTTGTCCTTCAAATTCCAACGTATGACCTGCATTAGGACCACCTTGAAAACGAGCTACCACATCATATCTTGGAGTGAGCACATCAACAACCTTGCCTTTGCCCTCATCTCCCCATTGAAGACCTAATAATACATCAACTTTCATTTCTTTTTGGTTTTATCAATTTATTTTTCTTTTTTATTTCCCGTTTCTGCTTTGCAGAGCACTTACTGCATAAGCCATAAATGTAAAGTGCATAATGTGATATTTGAAAACGGCGAATATTTACTTTTGAAACGGCTTTTTCCAAATCGGCATCATAGAATTCCCTCACCGCACCGCAACCGGTACAAATAAGATGATGATGAGTTTCCATGTTATAACATTTTTCATATTGGGAAGAAGAACCAAACTGATGTTTCACAACCAATTTTGCATCCATTAAAAGAATTATGGTATTATATAAGGTAGCTTTACTGACCCGAAATTTCGCTTCATTCATCATCAAATCATATAATTCATCAATATCGAAATGTCCGTCCAAAGAATATATAGCATCCAATATGGCATACCTTTCCGGCGTTTTTCTATGCCCATTAATATTCAGATATTCAGTAAAAATTTGCTTTACCGTTTCTCTTAATTTGTCAAGTTCTTCAACTTCCATAATTAACCTCTTCAACGAACAAAGTTACGTTTTTTTGTCGAAGTGTAAAAAGATTTACATAAAATCTTCAATTTCTTCCTTAATTTCTGTATAGACGGCTTTCCTATTTAAATTATCGGAATTTTTAAACGAAGTAATATCATCCAAGATTTTCTTCCCTCTGCGAGAAGTATCATATGATACATATTTCTTAGCCGATATAAGCGCTGCATGCTGCACACGCGTATCATCCTGACATAATGCCATGGTAAGTTGATCAATATATTCATTTTCAGCCCGTTCATTAAACTCTATTCCCTTCATAAAAAGGCGAGTCAATAACAAAAATCCACATACCTGAGAAAATTCTTCTTCTCTCGCAAGCCATTGAAAAGCCTTTTCAGAAGCATAAGGTAAATACTGAAACAAATTCATACATGCTTGTTCTGCAATTTCCACTGTCCGAATATTATAAACCCAAATATCTGCTATTTCTGGACAGAAAGAGTCTACAGGCTGAAGCATTGTTGCCAATATTTTACACTCTCTGATTTCCTCTTTCCATAAGGTCTGCGCAAGATCATGATTCTTTCCAATATCTGATGCCATCATTTTAAGACGGGGTATTTCCACTCCGAAATTCATTTTATAAACAAGACCTTTTTCACGCATTGAACGAGAGGCCTCTCCATTCATAGCAAGTCTGAAACGCGTTTTTATCTCTTTTATTTGTTCTTGTAAATCCATTATTCATTTATAAAAGGTAAAGTAGAATAATTCTCACTATATCTCAACATTTGTTGAACATATCCTTCAGTATAAGAAATTTTTACATCAATTATCTGACTTTCTTTATTTTTTACAGCCGTATAAACCGGATTGATAAATCCTTTATAGGGAGCTAAATGTAATTTATCGTAACGTTCTAAAATTTCACGATGAAGATTCGGATCAATCTTTACTCCATAAGTCTCAACCAAATTCCTTGCAGCATTGAAATCTCCCTCGGATTTTACACGCTGTATTTCTGCCAATAACAGTCCAAATAAATTGCGAAGTTTTTCATAATTATTTATTCTTACATATGTTTTTCCATCTTTGACAATAAACTCAACTACATTTTCCGATTTCCCATGTTCATAAGCCCAATGTGCAATCAAAGAACGATTTCTCATATGTGCTTCTTCTATATTCTTTCCCGGCTCTATCCGGACTAGCTGAGTCATCAATCCATTCATCATATAAGAATAATATTCAGCTTTATACGCATCGGGTGAAGGAACCAGTTTCATTTCCAATAATTTGGAATCCGGGAGATAGTACAAACCAAACAAATCGGCACGTGCTTCTTCAATAGTGGAACCATAAGCTTTTAATGCATCAGCACTTATTCCCGGCAACAATTTACCGGATCCATGGCCCAAACATTCATGTAAATCAGTATGTAAATCATCTGTTATCTCAGAATATTTATCAATTAAATCTTTTTCAACCGGGCTATAGACAAATTCATCCAAAAAGCCATTACCATGAGCCGCTTTATTATATGCTTCCGTAAGATTCCCGATGGTAACGGATTTTGACCCGTGTTCTTTACGAACCCAATCCGAATTAGGAAGATTAATACCTATCGCAGTCGAAGGATACAAATCGCCACCTAGAATAGCGGCTGTAATTACTTTTGCTGAAACACCTTTCACCTCTTCTTTTTTGAAACGTTTATCAACCGGTGAATGATCTTCAAACCATTGAGCCGCCCCACTAATTAATTCTGTGCGTTTTGTCGATTCCATATCCTTAAAATCCACAATAGACTCCCAACTGGCTTTCAATCCAAGAGGATCACCATAACTTTCCGTAAAGCAATTTGTAAAATCCACCAATGACGACAAGTCTTTTACCCAAAGAATAGTATAATCATCAAATGTTTTCAGATTGCCATCTTTATAAAACTCAATCAACTTACGTATTACAGCTTTTTGTTGTTCATTCTCAGCTACAGATTCCGCTTTATTAAGCCAAAAAACAATTTTTTCAATAGCAGAAGAATATAACCCGCCGATCTTCCAAACCTTTTCAAAAATTTTCCCTTTTTCCTTTACTAAACGACTGTTCATTCCATACATCACTGGTTCCGTCTCAGAATGATTTTTCATTGCATTATAAAATTCTTCCGCTTCATGTTGAGTTACGCCTTCATAATAATTACATGACGAAGTCTTTAACAAGTCAGCTCCTGCTGCCTGATTCACTCTTTTGGGCATTACGGAAGGATCAAAAATAACAGGAAATATAACATTACATAATTGGTCCAAAGTCTGACTCTTTTTCAAAGGAAGTTTTTTCAGGTCCACACTTTTCAACGCTTTTCTAAAAAAGTCCTGAGAAAATCCTGGAACAAATTTATCATATCCATAATGATGATGTATACCATTAGAAAACCAGACTCTTTTTAAATATATTTCCATTGCATGGAAATCCTTACTATTCCTGTCTCCTTTATAATCAGTATAGACAGTCTCAAGCATCTTACGTATAATCAGATTATATTTCCCATTTTGGTCAAATAAGATATCTCTGCCTTCCAAAGCAGCCTGAGATAAATAATACACTAATGTTTTCTGTTTGATTGATAAGTCTTCGAAACCATTAACTCTATAACGCAAAATTTGTAAATCGGCAAACTGATCTACTGTGTAATTAAACTCATTGTTGGCTGTTTCTGCTGTTATTGTTGAATTTTCACAGCAAAATGCAGCTATTGTAATAGTCATTCCCAGAATTCCTTTCTTCATATAATTATTAATCCTTTTGAATGAAATTATGATGCAAACGATATGCTCTTGGAGGTTCTCCAACTAAATTTCCGAAGGCCAAATAAAAACATTGCCTGTTAGCAAAGCCTACCATCAAACCGATCTCTTCAATTGTATATTGACTATATTTAGGATCGGCTAACATTTTCTTAGCATCATTCACTCTATACTCATTTAAAAAACGATTATAATTCTTACCCATACAATAATGAAATACAGCAGAGATATAACGTGAATTCGTCTCTAAATCCCTTGTTAACTGCTGTGCCGAATAATTGGGATCCTTGTATTTTTTCTTATTTACTAAAATATCAATAACACCATAATAAAGTTGTTCAGTTATTTCTTTGCCAATTTTTTTAGGATAAGATTTCAATAAATGCAGTGTCTTCGTCTTCTTCATAACATAATTAATCTATGTATACTCACTAAATAATTTTCTTAGTCTCATTTTTGTCTTACAAAAATACACACTCTTTTTTATTTAACAACTAATTTATACCTCTTTTTACCACAAATATCTCCAAATTGGCTATCTTTACATCTTAATTTAATTAAGAAAACGCCATTTATGCTACAGATACTGAAAACTGTTTTCGGATATGATTCCTTTCGTCCACAACAAGAAGACATTATAAAAAATATCTTACTTAAAAAAGATGTACTGGTCCTTATGCCTACAGGAGGCGGAAAATCGATATGTTATCAGTTACCCGCTCTCCTCATGGAAGGCACCGCTATTGTCATCTCGCCTCTTATTTCTCTCATGAAGGATCAAGTAGAAGCTCTACGAGCGAATGGAATTAAAGCCGAAGCGCTGAACAGTAGTAATGATGAAACTAAGAATGAAATTATCAAAAGGGAATGTATTAAAGGAAATATCAAACTATTATATATATCTCCGGAAAGACTGATAGGAGAAATCAATTTTTTACTAAAAGACATTCATATCTCACTTTTTGCCGTTGATGAAGCTCATTGTATTTCGCAATGGGGACATGATTTTCGACCGGAATACATGCAATTACGACTTATCCGTCAAGAATTTCCCGATATTCCCATTATGGCTCTTACAGCTACTGCTGATAAGAT
>CAZKSK010000032.1:0-14418 GCA_964555225.1 uncultured Bacteroides sp. | reverse complement strand
TTGCTAATACGTTAGTTGAGAATAGGCAAATGATAATATATATAATTACTTTTTTCATTTCTATAATATTAATGGTCATAATTTATTTAATAGTATTTTCCATTTGTGTAATGGCATTTGCTGCTTTTTCATAAACATTATCCATTGCTTCATCTGGATTACCTGGAGCATAACGTGCAAATTCGCATTCATTCATTGCATTCAAATAATTTTTGATAAGCTCTTCCCCTACTCCATAATGTTGTAATTCGCTTTCAATATTATCTTTAGAAAGTTGAGATAATGGAATATTTAATTTATCACTAACATAACCCCATAAGGCATGTAATACTTCATCATAAAATTCTTCCTTCTTATTATCTCTTAATAAAGAACCGGCAGTTTTTAATCGTTTTACTGCAACTTTGTTGGCCTTTTTATTTTTCATTTTTGCAATATTAGAGCTCTCGGCTATTTGCTTTCTGTAAATAATGAGATTGATAATAAATAAAATAAAAGGCACTATGTAACATAAATAATAAGCATAAGAACCAAAGAACGAATCTCCTTTTTGATGCAAAAGATTACTATTCGTTTTAATATAATGAATGTCTTGTCCTAGCATTTGTACATCTTCTTTATTTGTAAAATCAGAAATAGCCTGACTTGCATCACCTTTGCCCTTTTCTACTGTTATATTGAATTCTTTTGTACGAATTGTTTTATAACTTCTGCTGGATACATCAAAATAGGTAAATTCAATTGCTGGAATTTTATAATTTCCAGCATATCGTGGTACAGCTAAATAGTCGATAATTTTGTTTCCACTTAATCCATTTTTAGTTAAAGAAAACTTATCAGTAACTTTAGGATCATATACTTCGAAGTCTTTAGGGAAATTTACTTTTGGATTACCTATTAATTTCATATTTCCTGTACCCGAAATTATTAGTCTTAATGTAAGAGCATCATTCGTTTTAATTTTATTAGCATTAATGGAAGATGACAGAGTAAATTGCCCTACAGCTCCATTAAAAGAAGCTGGCTTATTTGCAGGTAATGGATTCACATGGATGACAAGCTGAGGAGCCATAATGGATTTTTTTACTTCGGTAATGTTGCTACCTCCATTGAAAAAGGCATCAAAGGGGTCTACAGAACTTAGTTCTTGTTCAATAATTCCATCGAATTTTATTGATGGAATGACAAGAGATCCAGTTTGTTGAGGAAATAAGATATATTGACTCCATACAACAGATTTGTAATTTCTTCCATTAAAATGTTCTAAGGAGAAAGATTTACTTCTAGGTAATTCAACTTCTTGTGTATGGAAACCTTTTAAATCTGGCATGTTACCATTTAATTGGGTTAAATTTAATGTTGTATAAACTTTATATGTTAGTAATATAGCTTCTTGTTCATAAACATTTGTTCTACTAGCAGTTGTAGTAATAAATAAATCTTTACCAGAAATACGACGGGAAGATGAAACATTTTGTGAACTTTTATTATTATTGGAGGTTGAACGATCCGGTGGAAGAACTTTAATTTTTACGCTATTCGACGTCATTGATTTTCCATCTGCAACAATAGAAGCCCCCGGTATAGTAAAAGTACCAGTTTTACTTGCTTGAAGTATATACGTAAATGTAATAGAACTACTAGATGATACATTACCATTAATAATCTGAGTACTACTTTGTTGAGAACGATTAGGACCCATTAAAACATCAAAACCGCTTATTGATGGTGCTCTAAAATTTGAAATTTTTTGTGTATTGATAGTATAACAGAGTCTGAATTGATCTCAACTTACTACCGCGTCAGGAGCATCTGTTTGAAAGGACAGCTTATCAGCCATAGCGTATAAACTGCCAATTATGAATATATATAGAATAATAGCTCTTCTCATAATAATTTCTATTTTAATTTATATCAATCTTACCAATCTTTTTCTAACTTCTTACCTTTTAATTGCATTTGTTTTTTTATTTTATTTTGTACATTTTGTTCATCTTGCATAACTGCATTTAAAAGTTGTTCTGCATTTTCTTTTGACATCTGATTTTGATTTTGTTTTTGCTGCTGCTGTTGTTTATTGTTTTGTTGATTTTGTTTGTTTTGTTGTTGTTTGTTTTGTTGTTGATTTTTATTATCCTTATTTTGATCTTTATCTTTTTTCTGGTTTTGTTTATTGTTTTTATTTTGCTGTTGATTTTTCAACATCTTTTGGGCTAAAGCTAAATTATATCTTGTTTCGTTATCTTTGGGATTATTGCGCAGCGCTTTTTTATAGGCTTCGATACATTCTTGATATTGTTTATTAGCTTGCAAAATAACCCCCATATTATGATAGATTTTTGCCAATTTTTTTTTATCTTTTGTTGTATTTAATGCAGTTGTATATTGCTTCATTGCATCTTTTCCCTTTTGTTGCATTTGTAAGGCATTCCCTAAATTATAAAGTCCCTCTGTAGAGTTTGAATTTACATTTAAGGCTTTTCTATAATATATTTCTGCTTTGGTAAACGTACTATCTTTGAATTGACGATTACCTTTTCTTATAAATGCCCGTTCTTCTTTTTGTGCATTAATAGAAACTGAACTGATTAGAAATATAGCTAATAATAAATATCTCATTTTTTAATATGTTTATTTTTACCGAAATAAATGAATATTCTTGAATCTACGGTTCTTTTTTTCGAGTATACCGACTTCAACAAAAAGTAATATTAAAATTAACCATGCTATAGCTTGAAATTGTTCATCATATTCTGAATAAACAGTACTTTCAACATCTGATTTAGCTAATTTGTCTATTTCTTTTTGTAGAGATTTTTCAGCAGAATTGGAATTGTCAACGCGTATATAAGCTCCATGTCCGGCTTGTGCTATCTGTTGACACATTTGTTCATTCATCTTTGTTATAATCACATTACCATTTTCATCTTTTCTATAATCGTTGCTCCCTTCTTGGATTGGAATTGGAGAACCATTTTTTGATCCAATTCCTAATACAAAAATATGAATGCCTTTTTGGGCAGCTTCTTTTGCTGCTTCCAATGTACCTTCTTCATGATTTTCACCATCAGTTATAATAATAATAACTCTTTCCAAGCCTTTTTGTGAAGTAAAACTTTTCATTGCCAGATTTATAGCACTACCAATATCTGTTCCTTGAGTTGTAATTAACGACGGACTAATGGTATTAAGGAACATCTTAGCAGAGATATAATCTGTTGTAATAGGCAATTGAGTAAAGGCTTCACCCGCAAAGACGATTAATCCAACCTTGTCACTTGTAAATTTATCTATCATTCTAGATATAAGCATTTTAGATTTATCAAGACGGCTTGGCGTTACATCCTTTGCAAGCATAGAATTGGAAATATCTAATGCTACAATAGCTTCAACTCCAGTTCTTTTAACTTTTTCCATTTTTGATCCGAATTGAGGACGTGCCAACATTACAATAGTTAATGCAATCGCTGTAAATGTTAACCAAAATTTGATATCGGGTCTGTATTTTGAGACTTCTGGCATTAAGTTTTTTATAAGATCCGGATCTCCGTATTTTTTTATATTGTTTCTTCTTTTATAATTTGAATAGATATAAAATACTATTATAAGTGGTAGAAGAAATAACAGATATAAATATGATGGATTTTCAAATTGAAACATAATTATTCTTTATTTTATGGAATTTTTTTCAATATAGAATTTTTCAAAATCACTTCTAATAAAAGACACGATAGAGCAATCCAACCAAAAATTGCATATTCTTCTTTCCTTTTACTAAATTGTTTTACATTGAGTTTTGTTCTTTCCAGTTTATCGATTTGTCGATATACCTCTTTCAATCTAGAATTACTTGTTGCACGGAAGTATTCACCTCCTGCTGTGGATGCAATCTGTGATAGGGTCTTTTCATCGATTTCTACAGGAATGTTAACATACTGAACACCAGCATAGGTTTGAAGTGGGTATGGTGCAGTGCCATTGGTTCCAACTCCGATAGTGTATATTCTAATACCGAATTTTTTTGCAATCTCAGCTGCCGTTAATGGAGAAATATCACCTCGATTATTTGAACCGTCAGTTAGTAAAATGATGACTTTAGACTTCGCTTTACTATCTTTCAGTCGAGAAACCGCATTGGCGATACCCATTCCTATTGCCGTACCGTCTTCTATTAGTCCACGTTGAGCAATATCACATTTAATATCATTGAATAGATTTAATAGAACAGCGTGATCTACAGTTAGAGGACATTGTGTAAAACTTTCTCCTGCAAAAATTGTGAGTCCGATGTTATCATTTGGGCGGCTATTAATAAATTCTGAAGCTACAATTTTGGCCGCTTCAAGACGATTCGGTTTTAAGTCTTCTGAAAGCATACTTGTGGAAACGTCTACAGCCAACATAATATCTATACCTTCAACTTCTGAATTTTGCCAATGATTCGTATTTTGTGGACGAGCCAATATTAGGATAATCATAATAATTGTAATTATTCTTAATATGAAAGGTGCATGTATAAGATATATTTTGTAACTCTTAGGCGATTTCATGTATGCATGTGTATCCGATACCTGTAAAGCAGCAGTATTCCTTTTTCTCCTTAGAATATACCATGCGATGTAAGGTATTAAGAGTATTAATAGAAATAGATATTCAATATTTGCAAAAATCATTTTTTCTTTTTTAGCTGTTAAAAACACAAGTCATAAATATTCCATACTAAATAGGCTATCAATCCTAACGTAGCGAAGAATAGTATAACAATACTTCCTCCTAATAATAATTTTGCTTTTTGGGAGCGCTTTTCTTCTATAACAATATCAGGCTTAGGTTTCTGTTCTATTTCTACTTTTGTTCCGTTGATGAAGTCTATTGCAGAAATTAAGTTCCGATCATTTTCGTTTATTAGTGGGTTAAATTTAGCGAACTTGACTAGATCGGCTGTTTGTAATAGTATATTAAGCTCTTCCATCGAAGATTTATCTTTTTCTTGTTTCAATTTTTCAATAATCTCAGATGATGTCATTTCCATCGCATTGAAGTTGAAACGTTCTTTAATATATGTACGTAAAGTATCGGTTAATAATGTATAGTATTCTTTTGGATCACTATTCTTTTTCTCTTTTTTGATTCGTTCTATCTCTTGTATTGCCTTCAGATGTGGAGGTAATTGTGGAACACTTTTTATTGTTCTAATAATAGGTTTGTTGTCTTTGTATCGTTTTATAGAAAATATGATTAAGAAAACAAAGACTGCAATTAGGATGACGCTGATAATAACTCCAGCCCAATCACTCCAAACAAAAGATGGCTTCATTACTGTCTTTGGACCAAAAAATTTATCTGAATGAATCGTATCAACCGGTATTGACAATACTTGCAAAGCTAAGTTTTTAGATTTGTAAGATTTCTTGTCTACTAAGACATTAAAAGGTGGAATATAATAAAGAGCCGAATCAAATGACGTCACAATGTATTGCTTGGTAACGAGCATTCGTTGACCGTTGTTAAGAAATTGCGTATCCGGTTTTAGTGCTTCAACTATTTCAACACCTTTTACTATTGTATCTTTCAATAAGGGCCATTGCAGTTTTTGATTTGCGTTCATACTGACTTCAAGCTTTATTTTAGCTTGTTCTCCAATCAATATTCGCATCGAATCTATACTGGCATCAACGGTTACTGATTGTGCATAGGATATTGATGAATTCAATATTAGAAGCAACAAAATAATAACTCCTTTAAATATTCGCATATAATTTAATTTTCTCATTCTTAATTTCGTTTAGCAAAAAGTCCTAATAATGGTTTAACATAATCTTCATCCGTTCGGATAAAAACTGAATCTATATTACTTTTCGCTAGAATATCTTTCAATGATGATTGTTGTTCCATCCACCATTTGTGATGAGTTTCACGTAATGCTTTTGAAGATGTGTCAATGTATTGCTCGTGCTTCGTTTCAGCATCACGGACTTTTAATAAACCTATATTGGGAAGGTCTACCATTCGTCTGTCATATACTTGTATTGCTACGATATCATGTTTTTGGTTAGCAATTGTCAAAGTATTTTGATAATCAAAATTTCCGATAAAATCACTAAGGATAAATGCTGTGCATCTTTTTTTAATAACATTTGTAAGATATTCAATAGCCAATTTTATATTAGTTCTTCTACTTTGAGGTTGGAAGTCAAGAAGCTCTCGAATTATGTATAAAATATGTTTTCTTCCTTTTTTAGGTGGAATAAATTTTTCTATTTTGTCAGAAAAAAAGATTACACCTATTTTATCGTTGTTTTGAATTGCTGAGAATGCTAACGTAGCTGCTATTTCTGTTACCAAATCTTTTTTCATTTGCTTGATAGTTCCAAAGTCTAAACTTGCTGACACATCTATCAATAACATACTGGTCAATTCTCGTTCTTCTTCAAAAACCTTTATATAGGGTTTATCGAAACGGGCCGTAACGTTCCAATCAATCGCGCGGACATCATCACCATATTGGTACTCACGAACTTCAGAAAAAGCCATACCTCTTCCTTTAAAAGCAGAATGATATTGTCCAGCAAAGATATTATTAGACAATCCCCTCGTTTTGATTTCGATTTGGCGAACTCGTTTTAGTAAATCTGTCGTTTCCATTTTCAGATTTTTTTAAAACATAATCAAGGAACTTCAACTTTATTTAAAATCTTGCTAACGATTTCGTCTGCAGTAACATTCGTTGCTTCAGCTTCATACGTTAATCCTATTCTATGACGCAAGACATCGTGAGCTATGGCTCTTACATCTTCTGGTACTACATATCCCCGACGTTTGATGAAAGCATAAGCTCTTGCTGTTAATGCTAAATTTATAGAAGCACGCGGAGAACCTCCAAATCCAATTAGTCCTTTCAGTTCTTTCAAACCATATTTGTCTGGGTATCTGGTTGCAAATACTATGTCCGTAATATATTGTTCAATTTTTTCATCCAAATAAACTTGGCGAACAACTTCTCTGGCTGCAATAATTTCGTCTGATCTTAAGATCGGATGTATTTGGATTTTGTTTCCTGATATATTTTGACGGATAATCTTCTTTTCTTCTTCAATGTTAGGATAATCAATAACTACTTTTAGCATAAAACGATCCATTTGAGCTTCAGGTAATGGATATGTACCTTCCTGTTCAATCGGGTTTTGTGTCGCCAAAACTAAAAAGGGCTCAGGTAATTTAAATGTTTCTTTGCTTAATGTAACCTGACGCTCTTGCATAGCTTCCAATAAAGCACTTTGAACTTTTGCCGGAGCACGATTAATTTCATCTGCTAAAATGAAATTTGCGAAAATAGGACCTTTATTTGGCAAGAATTGTTCATCTTTTTGGCTATAAATCATTGTTCCTATTACATCGGCCGGTAACAAATCAGGAGTGAATTGTATTCGACTGTATTTTGCTTCAATTAATGAAGCTAATGTTTTAATAGCTAATGTTTTGGCCAACCCAGGTACCCCTTCTAACAGTATATGCCCATCAGAAAGAAGACCTATTAATAAAGATTCAACTAAATGCTTTTGACCTACGATGACCTGATCCATTCCTGTCATCAAATTTGTCACAAAGGCGCTTTGTCTTTCTATTCGTTCATTTAATTCACGGATATCAATTGCTTCAGTCATAATTTATTTTTTTATATTATTGTTCTATATTGCAATAAACGAAGTCCAAAAGTACTGCAAATCTTTAATTGTCACAATTAAAAATCGCTAAAAAAAATTCTAAAAACTTAGGATTTTAATAAAGTTAAGAAAATGTAGGATATACTTACTGAATTTCCCTTATTTGGGTACATAAATAAATAGTAAAATTCATGAGATGTCACTTATCATATTTTCTATCGTTTCAGGCATTAAAAAAATAAACAATATTCCAATGATAATAATTATCAGTAATACAATAATAGCAATGAAATATGGTTTACCATTTTTATTTTCGTATTCCATTATTTTGCAGGTATTAAACGCGGTATCTTTATTTTCATCCCACTATGAACTAAATTCGGGTCTTTAATCGTTTCTTTATTATATAAAAATATATAATATATAAATTTAGGAGAGTTGTAATATTTTTTTGAAATATCTGTAAGAGATTCTCCTTTTAGCAGTATATATTCATCGATAGTACCATTTATAGTATACTTAATATTAGGATCTAATGCTTGTTCCTTTTTTGTAGAAGAATTAATTTTTACAGAATCAACATATACAGTAGCACTGTCTGTTGACAAATTCATTGTGTCTTTGTTAATGATAGGTTGAGGCTTTTTGTTAATAACAGGTTGAGGTTTTATTTTTTGTTCAATAGCATGTTGAGATTGCATCATTTTTTGTTTATTCTGCATTCTAAAAGCAAAAAAGATAATAAATAATACTAAGATAAGAGTTATTGAAATAATAATATAAAGAGCTGTATGAGAAACTTTTTCCTCTTCTTTCATCGTCTTCAATATTTCTTTTTTTCTTTCTATAGAGGATAATTCATTTTCTGTAGAAGTAGTAGTAAAATTCTCTTTATCAGATTCTTTTGTTTTATTGCTTAGCGTTTCTTTTTTTGTAATTAATGATTCAATAACTGAGGAATTCTTTTTTTCAGATTCGTTATTTGATGTATCTTCTTCTTTTTTAATTTCTTCAATTACATTTTTTCCCGGAGTTGAATTAGATTCTTCTACATTAATTTTCTTTTCATGATTATTGGATATATCCTCTATACTCTCTAAGTCTACTCCGTTGTTTACTATAACAGTTTCGAAGTGAGCAAATGGTTTGTTTATAATTTCTTTTAATGAATTATCAGGTATAAATGAAATTTTTGAATGTCCTTCAATGAGAAAACGTTCCCCTGTATTTACGTTAACACTTTCTCGTTCGTCAACTTCAATGAGTTTGAAAGTTCCTAACCCTTTTACTTTTATGTATCTATCTTTTTCAAGAGCATCCTCTATCAAATCAAACATACTTCTAATAAAAGTGTCGGCATCTTTTTTAGTTATGCCGTTCCTTTCTGCTAATGCATCTACAATTTCTTGTATGTTAATCTTGTTATTCATAGGAAGATCTCAATTATTTAAATTTATCTTTCAGCATTGTACTTGGGTGAAAAGTCAATACTAATTTAGGCGGAACAAGCAATCTTACTTTTGTATTAGGATTAATAGTTATTCTTTCAACTTTCTTTTTTACATCAAATAAACCAAAGCTTGATATCATAACAGAATCACTTTCTATAAGACTGTCAGTCATAATAGAAATAGTTGAAGCTACCAATTTATTTGTATCTTTGATTGTGTAGCCTAGTTTTTCGGATAATTCTTTTATAAAATCTTTGTTATTCAAAACCCAATTAAAATTTTCTGCTATATTAATCATTTTTGAGAAAATGACCAAATATAATTAGGCTAATTTTTAATTTATGACTTTTCCATACAAATCAAAATCGTCTGTTTGTTCTATTTTTACATTGTAAAAATTTCCGATTTTTAAATTTTGATCATTTATTTTTATTAGTACTTCCGGATCTATTTCCGGTGAATCAAATTCAGTGCGACCAATATAGTATTCACCTTCTATACGATCAATAATGACCTTGAAATTTTTGTTTATTTTTTTTCTGTTCAATTCAGAAGATATTTTTTGTTGAATAGACATCAATTCTTTTAATCTTTGTTGTTTAATTTCATGGGGAATGTCATCTTTATAATGTTGTTCCGCAAAAGTTCCTTCTTCTTCCGAATAAGCAAAAGCTCCCATTCTATCGAATTTAACTTGCATAATGAAATCTTTTAATTCTTGGAAATTTTCTTCTGTTTCTCCAGGAAAGCCGACCATGAGAGTTGTACGTAAATATATACCTGGCACTTCTTTTCTAAGATCTTCAATTAAGCGGATGGTTTCATTTTTTGTTACATGTCTTCGCATTTTTTTTAGTATGTCATCACTAATATGTTGTAAGGCTATATCCAAGTATTTACATACATTCTTTCGTTCTCTCATTACCTGCATTAATTCTTGAGGAAAATGTGCCGGATATGCATAATGAAGTCTAATCCATTCAACACCTTGAATATCAGAAATTTGTCTTATAAGTTCAGCTATCATTTGTTTTCCATAAATGTCTATGCCATAATATGTTAATTCTTGAGCTATCACTTGAAATTCTTTTACTCCCTTTGATACGAGGTTTTTTACTTCTTCAATAATTTCTTTTATCGGTCTGCTTATATGTTCACCGGTAATAATGGGTATGGCACAATAGGCGCAATGTCTGCTGCAACCTTCTGAAATTTTTAGATATGCATAATGAGATGGTGTAGTAAGATGTCTTTCTATTCCCAGCTCTTGTTTGTAAACTTTTCCTAGATCTTTTAATAGATTGTTCCAATTGAATTTACCGTAGAATTTGTCTACTTGTGGTATTTCCAAAGATAATTCTTTTAGATACCGTTCCGATAGACATCCCATTACATAAAGTTTTTTTAGTTTTCCTTTTTCTTTTGCTTGGCAAAATTCTAGAATCATATTAATAGATTCTTCTTTCGCATCACCAATAAAACCACATGTATTGATAACGGCAATTTCACCATGTGGATTTTTATCATCATGGGTCACTTTATAACCGTTGGCTTCTAATTGACAGATGAGTTTTTCCGAATCAACAAGATTTTTTGAACACCCGAGAGTAATGATGTCAATGGTATTTTTTCTCATTTATTTATATTACCGAATAAAGATTCAACAAATTCTTTTTTTCGGAAGGCTTGTAGATCTTCTATTCCTTCTCCCAATCCGATATATTTTACCGGAATTTTAAATTGGTCTGATATTCCTATAACAACTCCCCCTTTAGCTGTACCGTCAAGTTTAGTGATTGCCATTCCTGTTACTTCCGTTGCTAAAGTAAATTGTTTTGCTTGTTCAAATGCATTTTGTCCCGTAGAACCATCTAATACTAACAGGACTTCGTTTGGTGCATCAGGAATGACTTTCTTCATGACGTTTTTTATTTTCGATAATTCGTTCATTAGTCCAATTTTATTGTGTAAACGACCAGCTGTATCAATAATAACTACATCGGCATTATTAGAAACTGCTGAACTTAATGTATCAAAAGCAACAGATGCCGGATCGGAGCCCATTTGTTGTTTGATAACTGGAACGTCGGCTCTTTCTCCCCAGACTGAAAGTTGTTCAATAGCAGCAGCTCGAAAAGTATCAGCAGCACCCAAATAAACATTCATACCTGCATTTTTAAATTGATGGGCCAATTTACCGATAGTTGTGGTTTTACCTACTCCATTAACTCCAACAACCATAATTACATATGGCCTTTTATCTTCAGGAATTTCAAATCCTTCAGTGTCATTCGTATTGTTTTCTGTTAATAATGCAGCTATTTCCTCACGTAAAATATTGTTTAATTCATCTGTGTTGATATACTTATTTTTAGCGACTCGTCTTTCAATTCTATTAATAATATTAAGAGTCGTTTCAACGCCAACATCAGAAGTTATCAATACTTCTTCTAAATTATCAAGGACTTCATCATCAATTTTTGATTTCCCTGCAACAGCTCGTGCTATTTTATCAAAAACGCTGACCTTTGTTTTTTCAAGTCCTTTGTCTAACGTTTCTTTTTTTTCTTTTGAAAAAAGATTAAATATTCCCATATGAATGATATAAGTTGTTATCAACTACAAAGATAACAATATTCTATATTATAAACCAAAAAAAGTACCTTTCAAACGATTGAAAGGTACTTTTATATATTATATAATCGAAAAATCAACTATTTTTTAAAAAAGTCTTGAACTTTTTCATTTGGAACCATTTGCTCGTCAAAAAAGTAAGCACCGGTTTTAGGTGACTTAACCATTTTGATAACCTTAGTATAAGAACGTCCTTCTTTACTGCCTGTTTGGAGTGTTGCGACTGTTTTCTTTGCCATATTGTTCTATTATTTAATTTCTTTATGAACTGTAACTTTTTTCAATATTGGATTATATTTTTTTAATTCCAATCTTTCGGTAGTATTTTTGCGGTTTTTCGTTGTAATATAACGAGACGTACCCGGCATACCACTATCTTTCATTTCTGTACATTCAAGAATCACTTGAACTCTATTACCTTTAGCTTTCTTTGCCATAACTCTATTCTCCTAAAAATTTAAGCAATAATTTTAATGCTTTTCCAATCACAATACCCTTTGGCGACAGCTTCATTCAATGCTGTATCCAGTCCTTTTCTGTTAATTTCACGAAGACCTGCTGCACAGATTTTTAAGCTAATCCAGCAGTCTTGTTCCACATAGTAGAACTTTTTTGTAAATAAGTTCAAATCAAAAACCCTTTTGGTTCTTCTTTTTGAATGTGAAACGTTATTGCCACTCATGGCTTTTTTTCCGGTAATTTGACAAATTTTCGACATTACTTTATCTTATTTTGTTGTTTTCTAAAATTATTCGCTCAAACAGGGTGCAAAGTAACTAATTATATTCCAGAAAAACAAGCTTTTCTATAAAAAAGATTTTATTGAATATCATTTTTATTTTGATTCTCATTATCCTTGCAATTTTCTTTTAGAAAATCCAATAATAAGTGAAGAACTTCACAAACGGCATTAAGTACATTACGTTCTCTACCTTCGTCTCCTTCTAGTTTTTTTGTAACTACTCTGTCTGCATTTGCTGCAGCTATCCAAATTGTTCCTACCGGTGTTTCTGGAGTTCCTCCACCAGGACCTGCAATGCCTGTAGTCGCAACAGAATAGTCTGTTTTCAACGTTTTCATTGCTCCTTTTGCCATTTCTATTACAGTTTCTTCACTAACCGCACCATATTTTTCAATGGTTTCCTGACTCACGCCAAGCATATGTTCTTTTACTTCTACGGAATATCCTACAACTCCACCTTTATAAAATTGCGAGCTTCCGGGTATTGCAGTGATAGATGCTGCTACATTTCCTGCTGTGCAACTTTCAGCTGTTGATAGAGAGAAACCTTCTCTCCAAAGCAGATCATTTAGTTCTCTGCTGATAAATTTAGTTTCTACTGACATAGGTTTACTTATTAAATGTCACCCGTGAAAAAGCCGGGAGATCAATGGTACAAAAATCTTTATCTAAATATTTATAATAGCCTGTAATTGTAATCATGGCTGCATTATCGGTCGTAAAACTAAATTTGGGTATATATATTTTCCATCCATATTTAGCAGCATGTTCACGGAAAGCATTTCTTAATCCATTATTAGCACTTACACCACCTGCTACAGCAATTTCATTTATTTTTAAATCTTTGGCTGCTTTACGTAATTTTGTCATCAAAATATCGACAATAGTCGCTTCAAGACTTGCAGCTAAATCTTCTTTATGATTTTCTATAAAATTAGGATCATTTTTTATCCAATCGCGTAAAGAATATAGAAAAGAGGTCTTTAATCCACTGAAACTAAAATCATAATTGGGAATATGTGGCTTGGCAAATGTATAAGCTTTAGGATTTCCTTGACGGGCAAGTTTATCTATAATTGGACCTCCTGGATAACCTAATCCCATAACTTTTGAACATTTGTCTATTGCTTCACCTGCTGCGTCATCTATCGTTTGTCCAATGACTTCCATTTCATTATATGATTTGACGATGACAATTTGTGAATTGCCTCCACTGACCAGCAGGCAAAGAAATGGAAATTGAGGTGGATTAAATTCTACACCAGGTTCTTTAATGAAGTGGGCTAAAATATGTCCTTGTAGGTGATTTACGTCTATTAAGGGGATGTTTAAAGAACGTGCAAATCCTTTGGCAAAAGAAACTCCTACTAATAAAGATCCCATTAGCCCTGGCCCTCGTGTAAAAGCAATTGCACTTAATTGTTCTTTGGCAATATTGGCACGTTTTAAAGCTTCATGAACTACCGGTACTATATTTTGTTGATGGGCTCTCGATGCCAATTCTGGAACAACACCACCATAGGCTTCATGAACAGCTTGGTTTGCTACAACATTGCTAAGTAATTCTCCGTTTTTAATTACTGCTGCAGAAGTATCATCACACGATGATTCAATACCTAATATTATTATGTCTTTCATGTGTTTACTAAATTAATGAGTCAAGATTTCTAGACCGTTGTCTGTCATTACAAAAGTATGTTCCCATTGAGCAGAAGGTTTTTCGTCTTCTGTTACAACGGTCCATCCATCCTCTTCATCAATGAATACTTTCCATGTGCCCATATTGATCATTGGTTCTATGGTAAATACCATACCTGGTACTAGGAGCATTCCTGTTCCCGGTTTTCCAAAATGTTCCACATCGGGTTCTTCGTGAAATTCCAATCCTACTCCATGTCCGCATAAATCACGAACGACAGAAAATCCA
>CAZKSK010000031.1:0-14564 GCA_964555225.1 uncultured Bacteroides sp. | reverse complement strand
AAGCAGGTAAAAAATACTATGTCAAAATCGATAAAGGTGTATTGGGTTCCGTGAAAGACAATTTTCAGGGAATACAAAAAGCTCATGCATGGACCTTTTCTACAAAACCAAAACAGACGCTAAAAGACACGTTGACAGTCAGTGCCGATGGAAAAGGTGATTTCAATACGGTACAGGGAGCCTTGGATGCCATCCCCGATTTTACAACAAAACCGATTGTGGTCTTCATCAAAAACGGTAACTATGAAGAACTGGTTTATTTCAGAAATAAATCCCATGTAACGATTTCAGGCGAAAGCCGTGACGGAGTAATTGTTCATTATGCTACGAACGAAGTGTTCAACCCCCACCCGCGAAATGTGCTTACAAACGAAGTTCCCGGAACATTTCCATCACGCAGGGCTCCTTTCATGATGGATAACTGTACGAACATGACTTTAAAAAACTTAACGGTAAAAACCGATCTGAAAGGTCAGGCTGAAGGATTATTAATTATGGGCAATCGTATTTTTCTTGATAACGTACACATTATCGGTGACGGAGATGCCTTGCAGGTTAATGGTCCTGTTTATTTAAAAAATTGCCAGATAGACGGTGGTGGAGATACAATTTTAGGGCGTGGACCTGCATTTTTCTACCATTGCCGATTAAGTAATACCGGAGGGCCTTTTGTCTGGGTACGTAATACAGAGAAGAACCACGGAGACATTTTTATAGAATGCACTTTTAAGAATGCATTGAACAAACCGGAATCATCACTGGCCCGCTCTCCCAAGAATGGAATTAAATGCTATCCTTATGCCGAAGCCGTATTGATAAATTGCAAGTTGGATAATATCATTTCCGAAGGCTGGCAAAGCATAGGAGGAGACACAACGAATAATCATTTTTGGGAATATAATAGCAGTGATATGCAAGGCAATTCTGTGGATGTAAGTAAACGCAATTCCGCATCACGCCAATTACAAATGCCACAAGATGAGCAATTGATAAAAAATTATAGTAATCCCGAATTTATTTTAGGTTGGAAACCCTGATTCTTAATTCAAACGATTTATCAATCCAATACCTCCATAAGTGTTGAAAAAGCAATCACTCTTTCCTTAAAGACCTTCAAGAGCTCATCATTGAGTCCTTTCCCCTGTTCCGTATGCCAATGATGCATTTCGGCCATGGATTCAACTTCCCACTGTAGGGCAAAACATTCCGAATCCTGTTCCCTGTGACTGAGGACACGACTCAAACGCGGATTTTTTAAAGTCCCCTGATCCAAAACCTTAGGAATATAACATTCATTTATCCATATCACAAAATTACGTGCATCCGCATTTCCTACATGATAAGTTGTATTATATACTAACATATTTCTTTGAGTTTATTTTAATACAAAGATAAAGATTATAACAGAATAAGAAAATGAAAATAGGTTAAGTAGTTGATTTCAACATGCTTAACCTATTCTTCGTTGCGGAGAAACGACTCGAACGTTTGACCTTTGGGTTATGAGCCCAACGAGCTACCAACTGCTCCACTCCGCGATGTTCTTTTTTGTTTTGCGAGTGCAAAGGTATTCATTACTTTCCGAAGAACCAAATAAAACGTATATTTTTTTTGCAAAAAGAGAAAAAAAGAGTAATTTTGCTCGAAATAATTTCAACTGCAACTATGCAAAACTCAAACCAGTCAAAGACAAGAAGCTTATTAGTAGATGTAGCGCGCCAGCTCTTTGCGAAGAACGGAGTTGAGGATACTACAATGAATGATATTGCCATTGCTTCTAAAAAAGGAAGACGAACGCTTTATACTTATTTTAAGAGCAAAGAAGATATCTATCTGGCTGTTGTTCATGCGGAACTCGATCTACTTTCGGAAGAAATGCAAAAAGTTGCCGAGAAAGATATTGCCCCTGCAGAAAAAATTATCGAACTAATCTATACCCAACTGGAAATGGTAAAGAAAGTGGTATACAGGAACGGGACACTGAAAGCAAACTTTTTTCGTGACATTTGGAAAGTAGAACAGTGTAGAAAGAATTTCGATAACAAATCCATCATCCTTTATCGAAACATTTTGAACGAAGGAGTAAGAAAAGGCGTATTCTTTATTGATAATACACATTTGGTTGCCGATATTATACATTACTGCATCAAGGGAATTGAAGTACCCTATATTAAAGGACAAGTGGGCAGAGGCGTTTCGGAAGAAGAAAGTCTGCCAATTGTGCGAAAATTGGTATATGGTGCCTTAGAAAAAAAAGAAATCATATAATAACTTATTATTAATACAAATCGTTATGGGACTATTAACTGGAAAAACAGCCGTCATTACCGGTGCCGCACGCGGTATCGGAAAAGCTATCGCTTTAAAGTTTGCATCGGAAGGTGCCAATATTGCTTTTACCGATTTGGTAATTGACGAAAACGGACAAGCTACTGAAAAGGAAATTATCGCTCTTGGCGTAAAAGCAAAGGGATATGCATCAAATGCAGCCAATTTTGAAGATACGGAAAAAGTAGTTAACCAAATTAAGGAAGATTTCGGAACCATTGATATATTGGTGAACAATGCCGGCATTACCAAAGACGGATTAATGATACGCATGACAGAACAGCAATGGGATGCCGTTATTGCTGTTAACCTTAAATCGGCCTTTAATTTTATCCATGCTTGTCTGCCGATCATGATGCGCCAGAAATCCGGAAATATCATAAACATGTCATCTGTTGTAGGTGTTCACGGAAATGCAAGTCAGTGTAACTACGCAGCGTCAAAAGCCGGTTTAATTGCACTGGCAAAGAGTATTGCTCAGGAAATGGGTTCCCGAGGTATACGTGCCAATGCCATTGCTCCCGGATTTATTGAAACAGCCATGACTGCTGCACTGCCGGAAGAGATTCGTAAGGAATGGATAAAGAAAATACCTTTACGTCGCGGTGGTACGGTTGAGGATATTGCCAATGTTGCTACATTTTTGGCTTCGGACATGTCTTCTTATGTATCGGGACAGGTAATACAGATTGACGGTGGCATGAATATGTAATATTCCATTGACTGTAATCTACGAAGACAACCACATCATTGTGGTAAACAAAACTTGCTCCGAAATAGTACAAGGAGATAAAACCGGAGATATTCCTTTATCGGAGAAGGTAAAGGAATATTTGAAAGAAAAATACCAAAAACCCGGTAATGTATTTTGCGGTGTAACTCACAGGCTTGACCGGCCCGTAAGTGGAATTGTATTATTCGCAAAAACAAGCAAAGCTTTGGAAAGACTAAATGAAATGTTCAGAAACGGGCAAGTGCACAAAACATATTGGGCTATTGTGAAAAAAATGCCACAACCGGCCGAAGATGAATTGGTGCACTGGATGGTACGTAACGAAAAGCAAAACAAATCCTACGCTTATGACAAAGAAGTGAAGGATTCGAAAAAGGCAGTTCTGGAATACCGGACCATTGGACATTCCGACAATTATTTCTTATTGGAAGTGAATCTGAAGACGGGACGCCATCATCAGATTCGCTGCCAACTTTCTAAAATAGGTTGTCCTATAAAAGGTGACCTGAAGTATGGTGCACAACGTTCCAATCCAGACGGAAGTATCTGTCTGCATGCACGAAAAATCAGCTTTATCCACCCTGTTTCAAAAGAATTGATTGAACTGGAAGCTCCTGTTCCGGAGACTCCATTATGGAAGAGTTTTATCTCCTGAAACCAACAGTCGCACCCGACGACGAAAACGAAGGAAAAACAAAGCACCCGCAGTAGTAAGTCCGAAAGGAAATCCCATCCATACTCCCAAGCCACCCCAATCGAGTATAAAGCCAAAGAAATAGCTGACAGGCAATGACACACAAATATAGGCAATAAAAGCATATTTCATCATCATCTTTACATCTGCCGTACCGCGAAGAGCATTGGCAAAAGTAGTCTGAAGCACATCCCCGAACTGATAACAGGCAAAGGGTACCATAAGAACAAAAACCGAACGAATGATCTGTTCGTCAGTAGTAAACCATCCTACTATAGCAGCACGGAACACGAGTATCAAGACTAAAGCCAAGAAACCGAAAATCAACATTAAATGAAAACCCGCATAAGCATTACGACGCACATTGACCCAATCCCGTAAACCCATAAAATTACTTACACGAATAGCAACCGCAGCTCCCAAGCCATAATAGATAAGAAAACAGAACTGACTGATAGTCTGCAATACTTGGTGAGCAGCCAAAGCAACCGAACCGATCCATCCCATCATGACAGCGGCCAAGGAAAAAGAAGCTGCCTCCGTGCCCATTTGAAAAGCAAGTGGCCACCCCATGGCATTCATCTGACGAAAATCTATTTTATTTACTTTCTCCTGAGTAAAGCCACGACGATAATCGGCATATTCCGGTGAAGAAAGAATAACTGCCAAATAGATAAAAACCATAAGGAAACGGCTGAGAGTTGTCGCAATTCCTGCACCTAAAAGGCCCAATTCCGGAAAGCCCAATTTACCATAGATAAATACATAATTACCTGCAATATTGAATAAATTGGAGACAATAATGATCCACATGCCTATACTGGTTTTATTAATACTGTCCGTAAACTGTTTAAATGTATAAAAGAGTTGCACAGGTATGAGCGATACAAGTAAAATTAAGAAATAAGGACGTATGTAACCGATAATTTCAACAGGCTGTCCCATTCTGTCGATATTAAGGTAAACGACCGTCATAATTGCTGTAACAATAAACGACAATAAAAGATTGGCAAGTAAAGCACTTTTCAGAAGTCCTCCTACCCGTTTTTTTTCTCCTTTCCCGAATAATGCGCCGGCAACCGGAGTTAAACCGTAACTGAATCCCATACCGAAAATAATAGCCAAAGCAAAAAGGCCATTGACAAAACCCGCCGCCGACAATTCCAAAGAACCATGACGTCCTATCATCAGAGTATCTGCAAATCCTTGCGCAATGGTGCCCAATTGCCCCACAATAATAGGGAATCCCAAGACGATCAAAGAGTGGTAATGACTCTTATACTGATTAATTTTAAACATTATTCGAACGATAATACAAAGTGCAATTGTTGGTTTTAATAAATACGCGGTTTGCTACATCACGGACCTGCTCACGAGTAACAGCACGATATTTAGGAACTTCCAGATTGATATCTTCAGCCTGATCCAGCATTTCAAAATAAGCAAGATTGGTAGCCACATTCAGATAATTGGTATTATTGAAAATCTGTTCGCTTTCAAAGCGATTTTTAACCTTCTCGAGTTCTTCATCATTTACCAGTTCAGTCTTTAAAGTTTCAAGCTCATTCCAGATAGATTGTTCTGCCGTTTGCATGAGAATCCCTTTGGATAGTTTCCCTACGATGAAAAAAAGACCCGGATCAACGGAACCTGCAATATAAGCATCAATAGAACCAAACGATCTCTGTTCCTGAACCAGATGCTGCACGAGACGACTTGAACGTCCGTTGCAAAGAAGATCACTTAATATGTCGCAGGCATAATAATCAGGATGCATTCGATCACACATATGAAATGCCATATAAATGGCATCTACGGGCACATTCCGTGTAACATCCAGTCTGCGTTCTTCAACTTGAACAGGTTCCTTTCGTAGAAAAGAACGTTTCACCTCTCTCCGGGGAATATTTTCAAACCATTTTCGTGTCAGACGGCAAGTCTCTTCGAAAGATATATTGCCCGTTACGGCAAGAATACAATTATTAGGTGCATAAAATCGATAGAAGAAATCTTTCACATCATCCATGGATGCTTTGGTTATATGATTAATATCCAATCCGATAGTAGGCCATCTATAAGGATGCTCCTTATAAGCCATTTGCCGAATGAGATGTGAAGTATCTCCATATGGTTGATTCAAATAACGCTGTTTGAATTCTTCCGAAACTACCTGACGCTGCACTTCAAGACTCTTTTCACTAAAATCGAGCGAAAGCATACGGTCACTTTCAAGCCAAAAACCCGTTTCGACATTCTGACAAGGTACAGTAACGTAGTAATTGGTATAATCATTGTTTGTAGAAGCATTATTTTCTCCTCCGGCTTCCTGTACCGGAATATCATAATCCGGAATATTGACACTACCTCCGAACATAAGATGTTCAAAAAGATGAGCAAAACCGGTATGTTGTTCGTCTTCATCACGTGCCCCTACTTTATATAGAAGATCAAGTGCAACCATTTGAGTAGTATTATCTCGACTGTGAATGACTTTAAGACCGTTGGAAAGTTCAAATTTGTTTACTTCTATCACAATATTTTTATCTAAATCAAGTTAATATAAAATTGAAATGCAAAAATAACGCTTTTATCGGGAAAAAACATTTACTTTGCAATATATTAATGTCTATGGAGAAAAAGATATTCAAATGGATGGGAATAATACTTTTAACGCCCGTCCTATTACTTATATTGATAGCGGCATTACTGTATTTCCCGCCTTTTCAGAATTTTGCTGTCCATAAAGCAGCAGAATACGCTTCTGAAAAGTACAAAATGAAAGTAGACATAAAAAATATTCATTTAGCTTTTCCTCTCAACCTAAAAGTAAAAGGAGTAGAAGCCATCTCCCAAAAAGATACTGTACTGGATGTAGAAAATCTGAATGTCAGCATACAAATGCTTCCTTTATTTGAGAAACGGGTTGAACTGGATGGTGCCGAACTTATTCATGCCAAAGTGAATACTCTCAAACTTGTAAAGGGTATGACAATAAAAGGGCATATGGGATATTTCTATATCGACAGTCATGGTATTAATCTGGATCCGAGACTTGCGGTTATCAGTAACATGAAACTGAATAACTCCAGTTTGAGCGTTTGCATCACCGACACAACATCGGAAAAGGAAAAGAAAGAAGAAAATCCATGGAAAATAAAAATAAACAGGGTAGACATAGGAAATAGCCAATTACTTTTACAAATGCCACTTAACAAAATGGACATAGCATTAACTCTCGGTAATGCAAAGATAAGGAAAGGCTTCATGGATCTTCATAAAAAAGCGTATTCGTTTCATTTCATCGAGGCTGAAAACAGCGCTCTGTCTTACAATATGACCAATCAACCTAAAATAAAGAAAGGATTGGATTTCTATCACATGAATATCGGCAACATTCACCTGAGGCTGGACTCGATTTATTATTGCGGTAAAAATATGGCTGCAACAATCAGAAAATTTGAGATGAAAGAGAAATCAGGATTGGAAATAAAAAGTCTGACCGGTCATATCAAAACGGATTCTAAAAGAATTTCAATTCCGAGCATTACATTAACCACCACCAACTCCTTTGCTTCGACTGAAAGTTACATCGACTGGAATTCTTTATTACCGGGCAAAGGAGGAAATATGAATATCAATTTGTCTGCTCAATTGGGGAAAAACGATATTGCTCTCTTAGCCGGAAATTTACCGGAAACATTTACCAAAGCTTATCCGGATCTTCCACTCATCATAAAAATGAATTTGAAAGGCAATGTGAACCGCATGAATTTTCCGGGAGCTCAAATACGTATGCCCGGAACATTAAGTTTACATGCCGACGGATTTCTGTTAAACGTAATGGACAGTGTGAAACGTTCGGGCTCAGTAAAGTTCAATGCAGAAACGCAAAATACCGATTTTATTACGGAAGGTCTCGATTCTACAAACTCATACAAAATCCCTTCAGGAACACAACTTAATGGAAAAGTCTCATTTAGGGGAACACAATATTTTACGGAATGCAATTTAAATGAAAGTGAAGGCTCGGCCTACCTGAAAGGTTCCTATGACATGCGTGGCGACAAATACAAGGCGGAAATGGATATTAATAATTTGCAAATACATCACTTTATGCCTAAGGATTCGCTTTTTCATCTGACTGCAACAATGGAAATAGAAGGAAAAGGTCTGAATTTCTACAATTCCAACACTTCTCTAAATGCACAGGCAAAAGTAAATAATATTGAATACGGCTCCACAAGTTTAAAAGATATCGAACTGACAGCTAATACCGCCGAGGGTCAAACCCATGTGATTCTTGACAGTCATGATCCGTCTTTGGATATGCAAGCCTCTCTGACAGCTTCCTTTAAAGGGAAAACGCTTCTTGCCGATCTGAATACCGACATGAAAAAAATCAATTGGTACAAAATGAATCTTACGGAGAAACCGGTAGCAACAACCGGACAGCTGTCTCTGAGCGTGCAAACAGATTTCAATAAGATATATCACATTACAGGACAAACTTCACAATTAAAGATTGTGACGGCTAAACAAACCTTCTCACCGAAAGACCTTAATTTAGTCGCTTCAACAAACAAGGATTCCACCTTCGCAACAGCAACATCCGGAGATTTATCATTCAATTTTCATGGGAAAGAAAATCTGTGGAAAATCATGCAATATGGGAAAAACTTTACGAATGAATTAATGAAAGAAGTGGATAATAAATTTCTTGATCAAAACAAATTGAAAAAGTATTTACCCAATTTAAGTATCAATATAAAATCGGGCAGAGATAATCCAATGTCTAACTGGTTAGCTATGAATGGAATTACCTTTAAAGACTTTTCAATAAATATTGATACATCACCCCAAACGGGAATAAATGGAATAGCACATCTATATAAGTTAAAAACGGATAGCCTGACATTGGACACCATTCGTTTTTCTATTGTCCAAGACACTGCTGAAATAAAATATCAAGCACAGGTGTGCAATGCACCCACTAACAAACAATTCGTATTTAATGCTCTGGCAAATGGAAGAATATACCATAAAGGAGCCGATCTGAACCTGCAATATTTTGATGATAAACAAGAAAAAGGCGTTGATATGGGAATTAAATGTGAAATGTATGATGACGGTTGGACTTTTTATGTAACTCCGGAACATCCGTATATAGCCTACACATTATTCAATGTTAATCCCGATCAATATATATTTGTAAGAAAAGACGGTAAAATATATGCCAATCTGAATATCCTTGACAATGAAGGAATGGGCATAAAAATACATTCCGATCCATTGACAACAACCTTTCAAAATGTTTCCGTACAATTTTGCAAACTCAATATGCAAGCCATTACAAGTATGATCCCCTACACTCCGAGCATAACCGGAACATTAGATGCCGAAGTAAAATTTCAACAAGTTAATAAATCAGATAAATTTGAAGCCGAGTTTGCGGTAAAGAACATGACCTATGAAAACAGTCCGATGGGCAATTTAAGTCTATCCTTACTCTATCTCCCATCTGAAAAGAATGAACATATCGTCAATGTAGAATTAAAGAAAGACAATACAAAAATAGCTGAATTATCAGGTTCTTACATTAATAACAAAGAAGGAATACTTAATGGAGATGTTTCTTTCCAGCATTTTCCTCTGAATATGGTTAACGGATTTATTCCTGATGAAATGTATGGATTCAAAGGCAATATAGATGGAAACATTAAAATTAACGGTTCCATGAACGAACCTAATGTAAATGGAGAAATTCAACTGGATTCGGTCGGACTCTACTCTGATGTTTATGGCGTCAATTTTAAATTTACAGATGATCCGGTACGCATTATCAACAGTAACTTACTCTTTGAGAACTTCGACGTTTATGCTGTCGGCAACAATCCTTTTACCTTGCAAGGTAACCTGAATTTCTCCAAGTTGGACCATATTTGGATGGACTTACAGATGAGAGCACGTAATTATCAGCTGCTGGATTCCAAACGTAAATACAATTCCATATTGTTCGGTAAAGTATTTGCCAATTTCAACGGGACTTTAAAAGGAAGCCTTGACAATCTAAAAATGCGAGGAAATCTCAGTATATTGGGCAACACGGATGTAAACTATATCATGAAAGACACTCCACTGACTGTAGAAGACCGACTAAGCGACCTTGTCACTTTTACAAGTTTCGATGACAGTACCAATTATGCAGCGCCTAAAACAGAACCTAAACCGACCTTCACCGGACTGGATATGAATCTTACCCTTCGCATAGATCAGGGTACGCAAATGAACGTAGAACTAAGTTCGAATAGACAAAGCTACATTAATGTGGAAGGAGGAGGAAATATGACCATGAAATATACTCCACAGGGTGATTTGAAACTAAACGGACGTTATACGTTGAATCGCGGAGAAATGCGTTATGAACTACCTGTCATTCCATTGAAAACATTCACATTAGGATCCGGGAGTTATATCGAATTTACAGGTGATCCCTATAACCCGCAACTCAATCTTGCCGCAACGGAAAAAGTAAAAACAACCGTTACGGAAAGTGATCAACCGCGTACGGTAGCTTTTGAAGTCGGTGTGGCCATCAGCAATACTCTCAAAAAAATGGGACTTGAATTTACTCTGGATGCCCCTGAGGATGCCACAATACAAAATCAATTAGCTGCCATGTCGGAAGCAGAAAAAGGCAAACTGGCCGTCACCATGCTAGCGACCGGGATGTATCTGGCCGAAGGAAACGGTGGCAAATTCAATATGAATAATGCTCTCAACTCTTTCCTTGAAAATGAAATCAGCAATATTGCCGGAAGCGCTTTAAAGACGGTCGATATAAGTGTCGGTATGGAAGATAATACCAGCTCTACAGGAAAAACATCCACGGATTATTCTTTCCGTTTTGCAAAAAGATTATGGGGCAACCGCCTGAGTGTAGTCATTGGAGGAAAAGTGTCTTCCGGAAATAATGCCAACGAAAAGGAACAATCCTTTATTGACGATGTATCTTTGGAATATCGACTGGATACCAGCGGTACACGATATATAAGATTATTTCACAACAAGAATTATGACAGCATGCTTGACGGAGAAATAACCGAAACAGGTGGCGGTATCGTCCTCAGAAAGAAAATGACAAAATTCGGTGAACTGTTTATATTTAGAAACAAACGACGACATTCCAAAGCCACGGAAGAAAGAACTGGAAAAAGGAAAAAAGCCATTGTAAAAAACTCCGGGAACAATGACCAGGAAAATTAACTACAATATGAATAAAAAAAATATTCCATATAAACTCTTTATTTACATGCTATGTATTATTTCCATTATAGCATGTTCTACAACAAAGAATCTTCCTAAAAACGAAATTCTTTATACGGGTATTGGAAAAATCGCCGTTGAACATCAAGACAAGACCCCAACAGGTTCTTCGACTTTGGATGAAGTGGAAGCCGCATTAGCCTATCCGCCCAATAATGCATTTTTCGGAAGTTCGTCCATTCGAACTCCGATTCCAATGGGTCTTTGGGCATACAATGCCTTTGTGAAAAGTGAAAAAGGACTTGGCAAATGGTTCTTTAATCATATGGCTGCAACTCCTGTTTACATATCAACGGTAAATCCGGAAACCCGAGTAAAAATTGCACAAAACGTTCTACATAATTATGGATATTTCAATGGTGAAGTTTCGTATCAAATCAAAAAGAAAAATAAAGACTCACGTACTGCTAAAATAGATTATTTGGTAAACATGATGAATCCGTATATAATTGATTCTATAGAATATCCGGGTTATCCTATTTTTGCAGATAGTTTAATAAGGGCTTCGATAGAAGAAAAACAACTTATTAAGGGACATAATTTCAGTGTAGTCGATTTGGATGCCGAAAGAAATAGACTTTCTACTCTTTTCCGAAATAACGGATGCTTTCTTTTCCGTCCGGACTATTTGACCTATAAAGCCGATACTCTGCGCAAACCCGGACAAGTAAGTCTGAGGCTGGTTCCTCAAAAAAATATACCGTCCAATGCCATGAAACAATGGTATATAGGGAACACTTGCATTTCTCTTCAAAAAAATCGCAGAGATTCGCTCGCCAATAAAGATATACGAGAAAAAGACAGGTGTATAAGATTTAGCGGAAACAAATCTCCCGTGAGAACGAATGTCCTGGCCCGAAATATTCTTTTCAACAAAGGAGAACTCTTTTCTCAGGCAAAAATCGATGAATCGAATGACATGATGAATAGACTTGGAATATTCAGCAATTTGGAATACAATCTTCTTCCACGTGATACTACACAGACATGCGACACGTTGGATGTAGAAATGAATGCGGTCCTTGACAAACCGATTGATGGCGAGATCGAAGCAAATTTTAAAAGTAAAAGTAATGATCAAATGGGACCGGGCATATCCGTAGGGTTCTCCAAAAAAAACTTTTTCAGAGGAGGTGAGACTTTTTCCGTGAAACTAAACGGTTCTTATGAGTGGCAAACCGGAAATACAGTGGGTGATCAAAGCCATGATATGTTGAATTCATACGAAATGGGACTTACTACTTCACTCACTTTTCCCAAAATACTTCTACCCGGGAAAAAATACACATTATACAAAATGCCGGCTTCCACTCAAATCAAATTAGGAGCAGATCAATTAAATCGGGCCAGTTTGTTTAAACTTCTAAAACTAAGCGGAAGCATCACATATGACTTCCAACCTACTGCCACGACCAAACATTCAATTTCTCCTTTCTCTCTAACATATACTCTACTGCAAAGTCATACGGCAAAATTCGATTCGATTACTGAAAAAAATCCGGCCCTGTATGTAAGCCTTCGTAATCAATTCATCCCTGCTGCCAGTTATACTTTTACCTATGACAATACAGCGATTGCAAACAAAAATATATATACATGGTGGCAAAGTAGCATTACATCTTCCGGTAACCTATTATCGGGAATCAATGCCGTTTTGGGGCACTCATGGAATGAAAAAGGGAAAAAACTATTATGGAATGAATATGCGCAATTTCTAAAATTCACTTCTGAACTTCGCAATACATTCCAAATCACAAAAAAATCACAAATCGCAACACGAATAATGGCCGGCGCTATTTTCTCATATGGAAATTCCAGTACGGCGCCTTACAGCGAACAATTCTTTATAGGCGGAGCAAACAGTATCAGGGCATTTACCATACGATCCATCGGACCCGGTCATTATCATCCTGCATCAGGAGAATATACTTATTTGGATCAAACCGGAGACTTGAAATTCGAAGCTAATGCAGAATACCGTTTTAATATAGCAGGGAATCTTTACGGAGCAACCTTTCTTGATTGTGGAAACGTATGGTTAATGAAAACCGATGAAAATCGTGAAGGAAGTAAATTTGAATCTTCACGTTTTTTCAAGGATTTAGCTTTAGGTACCGGAGCCGGACTTCGATACGATATGGAATTTCTCGTACTCAGACTGGATATGGGTATAGCTCTTCACGTACCTTACGAAACAGGTAAAGGCGGATACTATAATATCCCGAATTTCAAAGATGGTATTGGTATTCATTTAGCTGTCGGTTATCCTTTCTAATAGTCTTTTAGCATTATTTCAACCTTAAAAGGGCCTAATCTTGAATTGACTAATCTATATTATATGTATCTTTGCATGAAGAAAAACTCATATATAAATACTTAAAAATTATGAAACCTACCTTATTTGTATTAGCTGCAGGAATGGGCAGTCGTTATGGTGGCCTTAAACAATTGGACGGATTAGGCCCAAATGGTGAAACAATCATGGATTATTCTATTTTCGATGCAATCCGTGGAGGATTCGGCAAAATTGTTTTCGTTATCCGCAAAGATTTCGAATCCGATTTCCGTAACAAAATCCTTAGCAAATATGAAAATCATATTCCGGTGGAATTAGTATTTCAAGCTTTGGACAACCTGCCAAAGGGATTTAAATGTCCGGAAGGAAGAGTTAAGCCTTGGGGAACAAACCATGCCGTACTTATGGGAAAAGACGTTATCAAAGAACCTTTTGCCGTGATCAATGCAGATGATTTCTATGGAAGAGACAGTTTTGCAGTAATCGGAAAACATCTTTCCGAACTTCCTGCCGATAGCAAGAACAAATACTGTATGGTTGGTTTCCGGGTAGGTAATACTCTTTCAGAAAGTGGTAGCGTTGCCCGTGGTATCTGTGAAACAGACGAAAATGAATGTTTAAAGACAGTCGTGGAACGAACAGAAATCATGCGTGTGAACGGACCTGTTTGTTACAAAGATGAAAAGAACGAATGGGTAGCTGTGTCCGATAATACTCCCGTATCCATGAACATGTGGGGATTTACTCCTGATTATTTCAAATATTCGGAAGATTACTTTATTGACTTTTTGAAAGCTAATGAAAGTAATCTGAAAGCAGAATATTTTATTCCATTAATGGTAAACAAACTTATTACGGAAAAGACAGCTACAGTTAAAGTTTTAGATACTACATCCAAATGGTTCGGTGTAACTTATGCAGCAGACCGTCAAGGCGTTGTTGATAAAATCCAAGCGTTGGTAGATGCAGGAGAATATCCTTCAAAATTATTCTGATTAAAAACACTTTAAAATACATCTATTAATAATTGTAATTACACCCATTTTGCTTTATAAGCAAAGTGGGTGTTTTCTTTTAAAGGGAAATAAATTCTTCTTTCGAAAAAATTTAGTAGATGTAGGTAAAATAGATACTCTTCAAACTGTGACCGATAGGTGTAGCGCTGCCAATATGTCTATAAAAAGCAAACC
>CAZKSK010000030.1:0-14593 GCA_964555225.1 uncultured Bacteroides sp. | reverse complement strand
ATCGGTTCTATGATGGCATTTGTATTCTGTGGACTTACAATGAATGCTGTAGGCAAAGCAGCCGGAAAGATGGTCGAAGAGGTAAGACGGCAATTTCACGAAATCAAAGGGATTCTTACCGGAGAAACCGATCCAGATTATGAACGTTGTGTAGAGATTTCTACAAAAGGGGCACAACACGCTATGATACTACCATCTCTTTTAGCCATCATTGCTCCTATTGTTACAGGTTGTATACTCGGAATCCCAGGTGTATTAGGACTATTAATCGGAGGATTGAGTAGTGGATTTGTTCAAGCCATCTTCATGGCAAATGCAGGTGGAGCTTGGGATAATGCTAAAAAATATGTAGAAGAAGGACATTGGGGAGGTAAAGGAAGTGAAGTACACAAAGCAACAGTTGTAGGAGATACTGTTGGCGATCCATTCAAAGACACCTCCGGCCCTAGTCTCAATATTCTAATCAAATTAATGAGCATGGTCTCTATAGTTATGGCTGGTCTGACAATTTCATGGAGTCTATTTTAAATAAAAAAGAGCGATGAACAAAATCACCGCTCTTTTTATAATGTACAATCAAATTACTTAGTCTTAACTACTTTATCACAAACTTTTGTTGTTTTATCACAAGCTTTTGCTACCTTGGCACATTTTTTTGCTGTTTTATCACAAGTTTTAGTTGCTTTAGCACATGCTTTTTTGCAACCTTTCTTGCAACCTTTTTTACAATCACATGCCTTATCACATTTAGCCTTTACATCTGCTTTTACTGTAGCCTTTGAATCCTTACAGCAAGCTTTCGCGGAATTCTTAACAGCTTTAGCTGTCTGTTTTGCTGTTTGTTCTGTTTTAGCTTTCGTTGAAGGAGTTTGAGCATTAGCAGTCATTGTTCCCAATACCATTGTAGCAATTAAAGCTACACCTAACAGAATCTTTTTCATAATTAAAATCTCCCTTTTTAGTTATAAATCTTTTCTTTATATTTCGGGCACAAATATAACACTAAAATCAAATGTTACATCTCTCTTATTTAAGATTTAAATATTTTTCAATTAATTTCTTTGCTATTATCTAAACTACCTCTATTATTACAATTGCTAAAAGACCTTAGGTGTATAAATAGAATTCCACCAATCCGGCTCATCCTTCAACCATTTAGCAAACCAAGCAAAAATCGTATTTTGCCATTTAATCCGTTTATTATAATCAAGAATATGATGATCTTGTCCATCAACTACGACAAAAGCAGTTTCTCTTCCCAACATTTTCAAAGCAGTAAACATCTGAATACTCTCACCTATTGGTACGTTCGTATCTGCTGAACCATGTAAGAATAAAAGTGGAGTATGTACTTTATCTGCTTTGAACAACGGACTATGCTTATGAAACATATCAGGATTAGTCCAAGGATAATTATTCGCTGCAGAAATCTCACTATAAGAATATCCCCAATAACCTTCACCCCAATAACTCGTTTGATTACTAATTCCGGCATGACTAATTGCTGCTGCAAAAATATCAGTTACAGTCATTAAATATTGAGTCATATATCCGCCATATGAAGCGCCAATACAACCCACCTTTTTTGAATTTATAAAAGAATGTTCAGCACAAAATTTTTTGGTTCCTTCAATAATCTCATCTGGAGTCAGCAATCCGAATCCATTTACATGGCGCGCCGAAAATTCTTGTCCGAAACCAGTTGCACCACTAGGTTGAACTATATACACCACATATCCCTGAGCTGCATAAAGGTGCTGTGGATATCTGGATTCCATCGTACGTTCCGTAGGAGAACAGCCTCCATAATAATTCACAATGAGCGGGTATTTCTTATTTGGATCAAAATGAGGAGGGAGATAATAACGGCCATAAATAGTATCCCCCTGTTCCGAAACAAAATTCCAATCTTTGCAATCCCCGAGAATTACATTTTTTAAAATTTCCTTTGAATCATCTTCTAAGCAAAAAGATTTTTTACTTTTCACATTATAAAGATAAAAACGGAAAGAATTTGATACACTTTGTCCCCAATACACAATAGACGGAGATGAAGACAATTCATTACTTGCATATTGTACATCAAAACCACTAATAACATCCTCTTTTGCACCTAGAGATCCAATTTTACCTGTTTTTGGATTCATTACAAATATACGCACATAATCCCGATCGGCTCCCAAAAAATAAATAAGATCATTCATTTTTGACCAATACACAGAACCCTCTACTGAAGGATCAAAATCTTTTGTTACCGGAACTACTTTTTTATTCAATCGATTATAAATAAACAATTGTCCATCTACCATACTGGACGTCTGTCCGGGATCAATTTTTAATCCTATTCCATCAAAAGCTTCAGCTGACCCTGAAATGAGCAAATTCTTTTCATCAGGTGAATAAATAGCATTATTAATAAAGCCCTGATTAGAGAGTAACGTATCTACTTTCATCGTCTCGAGATTTAACTCATAGAAAGTGACCAAATCAAAAGGACGTTTAGTGATACGAGGACGTGAAATAGACAAAAGCAATCTTTTACCATCAGCCGAAATGTCATTTAAATAAGTTGACGTATGACCATAAGTAAGGCGCTGATATATTTGGGTTTTCAAATCATATTTAGTGAGAACAACTCGATCTCGCCAGCCTGGTTGACGGTCATCTGGGGTTAGGACCTCATAAAGATCTTTATTCTCTTTCGGACCTTTTACCACTTCACTCAAAATTAAGTAATCCTCGGTTGGAGATACTGTAATATTACCATCCGGAATATTCCGAACCAATAATTGTACAGAGCCTGAATTAGGATCAGCACAATAAAGACTTTTATTCCCCCCCACTGTTTCTTCATAAAGATAGCGACCGGACTTAGGCATCCACTGTATATCTGCAGATGCATCTTTCTCTGCTAAAATTTTCTTTCCCGAAACTTCTTTTACTTGTGCAAAAGAACGAGATTTTCCTCCATGTTCAACCTGACGATAATAAACAATCATGTATTTCCCGTTTGGAGACAAAGACGCATTAGTCACACGCAAGCCATCCATACAATCGCTCAAAGAATACCGTCGTTCGGGACTTATGTCCGCTTTCACAAACATTTTAGACTGTGATTCAAAAGAAACTTTCACAGAATCTTTCTCATCCGGAGCCATAACAAAACGAATAATAACCTGATGACGATCAGGCTCTAGTGTTAAAACATCATCAGTTAAGACTCTCTTATCTACATATACTTTATAATTGGTAATACCCTTTACTTTCAAAGTCCCTTTCAAGAAACTATCTATATCAAGATCAAAAGTTAAAAAACCCTCGGAATAAGCCTTCGATAAAGAAGGCAACACCTTGCCGGACCATTTTTGATATTTCTCCAAAGAAGAGAAGGGCATCGGAGTTTCAAGTAACATTTTTGTTTCAAATTTTCCTTTCGTCGCATTTGTAGAATCCACCATGAAAGGCAAATTTATTTCATATGGTCCTGAAAGATTAAATTCGGAAACTTCTGTTTTATTTGTTTGTGCCAAACAAATGCTTCCTACAAAGAAGGACACAATTAAAGTTTTCAATCTCATTTTTATCATGTTATTATTAATTTCATTCATAACTTAACATATTTTCTCGTTGCATATAATTTGGCAACCTCAATCCAATCCTTATCTTCTTCTTTTATTAATCTTTGCCATTTAAATGAATTTTGAGTTATTTCTGAAAAAACCCAACGCAATTTATCATTATCAACAGCAATCTGAATAATTTTATCATCTTCTCTATATGCTTCCAGGCAAGTAGAAGAGCCCCATTCCGTATAAAGAATATCCCATACATGTTTATTTGGATTATACATACGGATAGTCGTTCCGAAAGCGGCATCTAACGGTGGATTTTCTTTCCTTGTAACACGTGAAGGACAAATAAAAACATCTTGCACAGCCAGACCCTCCAATATCCATTGAAAAAGCCACTCGCCTTTTACGTGTCTAGGAAAAGGATCATCAATGTGGTCATACCAATCAAAGTCCCATTCTCCGACAAAGATTCCATACAAATTTTCCTCTTCAGGAATCATGATACTTTTATTGTTGCTAATTAGAACTTTTACAAAATCGTTCATACAATTATTATTCATGAATATTGCAAATATACTATAAAAAATGCGATCACTCCTGCTTTTTTTATTTTTTAGTTAATATATTTTACTGTATTCTTATAAACTTACGTTACAAGAAAATAACAGCTTCTTCAAATCAGTTCCAAATAGTTTAGATAATCTCAAAAGATTATAACACTTCTAACATGACGTTATAAGCATGAGAAGCAATATACTTGACTAAGAAAAAGGAAATAGCCAGAAAAATATGACCGCGTGCTTATTAATAAAAGATATGAGTTAGAAGAAAACTAAAGACAAATAAAAGCACATATCAGGAAAACTATAACAAACTTTGCAACCTGTTTGTATAAATATAATTGTATATTTGCAATATTAAAGTATAAAAGGAAATGAAAACCGATAAATGTAGTGAGATACTTGAAAAAGCAGGTGTTAAACCTACTTCCATCAGAATCCTTGTTTATAAAGTTATTGAAAATATGGAAGATACATTTAGTCTTGGTGATTTGGAAAATGAATTATCGAGTGTTGATAAATCAAGCTTATTTCGAACTTTAACTATACTTAATCGGCACAATCTGATACATAGTGTTGATGATGGAAGTGGTTCACTAAAATATTGTGTATGCCACAATCATGGTGATTGTACGGAAGAAGAAGAGCATTGTCATTTTTATTGTGAAATCTGTAAAAAAACTTATTGTCTGGAAGAAGATCTCATTCCATATGTTAAATTGCCTGAAGGGTTTGCTGCTCACAGCGTAAATTACATTGTTAAAGGCATCTGCAACAACTGCAATAAAAAACAACATTAACAATAAAGATGGGACATCTTCATTCACATAGTGATAACGCCATAAAAAATTTATCAGTAGCATTTTTCCTAAATGCATTCTTTGTTGTAGTTGAAGTGATTGGTGGATTATTTACTAACAGTATTGCAATTCTCACAGATGCACTTCACGACTTCGGTGATTGTCTGTCTCTTGCTACGGCTTGGTTCTTGCAAAAAAAATCTATGCAAGGTAGGGATCGTAAATATTCTTACGGATATAAACGTTTCTCACTTTTAGGTGCTATATTTTTATCAGGCGTACTAACTGTTAGTTCATTTATCGTTCTATTTGAAGCTTTTAAGAGAATCTCTATCCCCCAAGAAGTAAATGCCCATGGCATGCTTTGGATATCTATTTTCGGAATTATCATCAATGGAACAGCAGCCCTAAGAGTAAAAAAAGGAACTTCACTTAATGAACGATCGGTTTTTCTTCACATTATGGAAGATGTACTAGGATGGATCGCCGTTTTTATCGTCAGTATTGTAATGCTCTTTGCCGATTTCCCAATCTTAGATCCATTACTTTCTATTGGGATCAGCATTTGGGTCCTAAGCAATGTATACAAAAATATACGAGATACGTTTCGAATATTTCTGCAAGCTGTTCCAGCAAATTTTCCTATTGACGATCTAAAAAAAGAATTACTACATATTCCTTGCATACAGTCTATACACGACCTACACTTATGGAGTTTAGACGGAGAATCACATGTAATGACACTACATATCGTAACAGAAGAAAAAGATACTGCATTTATTAAAAAACAAATTTTGGAGAAAATAGGCAAATACCACATAGAACATGTCACTATGGAATTTGAAACTTCTGACACAATCTGTACAACAGATTGTGACAGACACTTAAAATAGTTTTTACATATTCCTATCTTCATGGATCAATTTAAGCAGATGCTCCACAGCCTCTTCTGCAGGGATGTTTTTTTCAATACATTCTTTGCGTCGATATAAACTAACTCGATCCCGACCCGCACCCACATAGCCATAATCTGCATCCGCCATCTCACCGGGACCATTCACGATACAACCCATTACACCTATTTTCAATCCTTTTAATTCACAAGTTGCTTCTTTAATACGTGCCAAAGTTGTTTGTAAGTCAAACAAAGTACGACCACAACTTGGACAAGATATATATTCAGTTTTACTAGTACGTAACCTTCCAGCTTGTAAAATACCATAAGCGGTAGAATCTATTATCGAATGCGACAAACTTCCCTGATTATAAAGATAAAGACCATCACATAATCCATCAAAAATCAAAGCTCCCATATCCGCAGCACTCTTTATCTGAAAATTTTCCGTATCGTCCTCAAAATAATGCTGAAAGAAAATTACCGGATTGTCTAAGCCCTCATTCATTAAAACATGAACTAAAGCTCGATGCTCCCCCAAACGATTCTGGTGATTACTTTGAGATATAATAACGACTTCCGGATGACTTTGCAAACAAGCTACGACAACATCCGTTAACATCAAATACGTAACAAACAAAAATTTTAACGGGCTATTATTAGAGTCCAGTTTGGCTCTTAAATCTACATCAGCGGTGAGACTATTTGCATTAAAAGCCGGATATGTATTCTCTTCTCCTGTCCATATATTTTCATCAACAATATAAGCAGAGCCCTTTTCTTTAATTTGAGGAAGATGAGCTCCAGCGTAGATATAATCAGGTTGAAACTGGACATTTACGTCTGTTTGTCCATCAAAACGATCACTAATAACGACAGGAACATTGTCTCCTCCGATATTAATAACAGATCTTGTTTTTCGACGCATTGGAAACAAATAATCAAACCCAAACATTTCCTGACCGGGAATAAAAAGATGTCCTTTACGTTTAACTATATAATCTACAAGTTTACGAGCCACCGGAATCTCATTCTCCGGATCTTCACTAAGAGAAACACGAATGGTATCACCCAATCCATCTGAAAGTAAAGCTCCAATTCCCAATGCAGATTTAATGCGTCCATCTTCCCCATCTCCAGCCTCGGTAACGCCCAAATGCAAAGGGAAAAACATCCTCTCTTTTTCCATTACTGAGGCTAATAAACGAACGGTATGCACCATAATGGAAGAATTACTTGCTTTAATGGAAATCACAACGTCAGTAAAGCTTTCATCCACACAAACCCGAAGAAATTCCATACAACTTTCAACCATTCCAGCTGGGGTATCTCCATATCTAGACATGATACGATCCGATAGAGAACCATGATTCACTCCAATACGGATCGCTGTATGATTTTTTTTACAAATATTTAAAAACGGGACGAAACGATTACGAATTTTCTGCAACTCTCTACTATATTCTTCATCCGTATATTCGAGATGTTTAAATGTTCGTGCAGAATCAACATAATTACCTGGATTAATACGTACCTTCTCTGCATAAAGCGCTGCTACATCGGCTACTTTAGGATTGAAATGAACATCTGCTACAAGGGGAGTCATATATCCTTTAGAACGAAGAGCTATGTTTATATTTTTTAAATTCTCTGCTTCGGCTACTCCTTGCGTAGTCAGACGAACATATTCACCTCCTGCATCAATAATACGTTCAGCTTGTTCAACACAAGCTTGCGTATCACAGGTTTTGGTATTTGTCATAGACTGGATGCGTATAGGATAATCACCACCAAGAGGTGTAGAACCTATATTTACTATAGATGAACGACGACGCGAATAATTAAATAAATCCATTAACTCAATTCGTTTTATACTCGTATTTTACTTCTTTAAGTTCAGCATTTGCCTTTTCAATTTTCTTTTTTAAGTTTTCTTTATATTCGACAAATTTTTCAGCTAGTTCCAAATTATTTAACGATAAAATTTGAACAGCAAGGATCGCTGCATTCATTGCACCATTAATTGCCACCGTAGCAACAGGAATTCCGGGAGGCATTTGGATAATAGAATAAAGAGCGTCCACACCATCCAAAACAGAACCTTTAATAGGAACGCCTATAACTGGCAATGTAGTATTAGCAGCAATGACCCCCGGCAAGGCTGCCGCCATTCCTGCTCCGGCAATAATCACACGAAGTCCTCTATCTTTTGCATTTCTAGCAAACTTTTCCACGGCTTCTGGAGTGCGATGGGCAGACAAAGCATTCATTTCAAAAGGAACCTTCATCTCTTCAAATAATTTGGCAGCTTTTTCCATAACCGGAAGATCGGAAGTACTACCCATAATGATACTTACAACTGGTTTCATTTTAATTTATCTTTTTATTAATAATTACAAAAACATAATACCAAGAACTCCACATAAAAAACCTACACCAAAGCCTGCCAATACTTGCGACAAACTATGCTGACGAAGAATAATTCTTGATGTACCTAATATTCCCGCAAAAAGAATAGAAAGGCATAGCCACCATACAGGATTATAAAAGAATAAAATACTAAACGATATCAAAGATCCTACTAAACCTCCGATAGCCGCCATGTGAGTGCTAATTTTCCAATATGTATTGATAACCACACAAATAATCAACATTAAAAGTGCGGCAATAATTATACCCGATAAATAACGAGGCATATTAAGTTGAAACATTAACAACAAACAAAATATATAAGAAAAAATTGTCAGAAGATAAGGTACGATTCGACGTTCGCGATGCCCTAACTGGCGTCGAGTCCAACCATTAATCTTTCGATAAAGATAAATTGTGAACTGGGGAAGGAATATAGTAAAACAATACACCATTCCAAGCACAAGAAGACGATAAGATAACGGAAGTACACTTAAATAACTGAACAAGAACACTACCATAAAAGCCAAAAGTGGCACAATAAACGGAGAGAAAAGCATCGATACAAAACGAGCTATTCGAATGAGAGTCCTATCTTTCATAATCAATTATTTTCTTAATCTTGATACAGGAATACCTAATTGTTCTCTATATTTAGCTACAGTACGTCGAGCTATCGGGAATCCTTTCTCCTTTAATTTGGCAGCCAATTCATCATCTGTAAGCGGTCTGCTTTTATCTTCTTTATTAATACAGTCTTTTAATGCCATACGAATTTCACGAACAGATAATTCTTCTCCATCCTCTTTAGTATAGCCATCGCTAAAGAAGAACTTCAAAGAATAAATACCATAATTTGTTTGTACATATTTACTATTGCTTACCCTCGATATCGTGGAAATATCTAAATCTGTACGTTCTGCAACATCTTTCAAAATCATGGGACGAAGTAACGTTTCATCTCCTTCCTCAAAAAAAGAACGTTGCAAATCAATAATAGCTTGCATTGTTACGGTTAATGTATGTTGACGTTGCTTTATTGCATCAATGAATCCTTGTGCTGCATCAAGTTTTTGCTTGACAAATTGCATAGCTTCACGGGATTCCTTACTTTGATTCGCTTTATTCTTTGTATGTTCTTCCAGCATATCAGTAAAAATACGATTCAAATGCAATTCCGGAACATGATAGTCATTAAGATTCATTATAATAGAACCATCGTCCATTGTTTCCACAATAAAATCGGGGACAATTTGCTGGAAATTACGTCCTGTAACTTCTCCTAAAGAGCTACCCGGACGAGGATTCAAATGAATCAATTCATCTTTAGCTTCTTCAAAATCCTTTTGTGTAATATTTAATTTTTGAATAATCTTATCCCAATGCTTACGGGTAAAATCTTCATAACATTTTATAATAATCCGTTGCTCAATTTTCTTAACAGGAGAATCTTCCTTCCTGTCTATTTGTAACAAAAGACATTCCTGCAAGTTACGCGCTCCGATTCCCGCCGGGTCAAAATCCTGTAGAATACGAAGAGCTTGAGCCAATTCTTTCTGATTGGTCTGTACATTATAATTGAACAACAATTCATCTTCTATATTAGAAAGATCCTTACGCAAAAGGCCGTCATTATCAATGGACCCAATTAAATATTCAACCAAATCACGCATATGACTTGACAAATCACGCTCTCCCAATTGTTCCTTTAAAATATCATAGAATGATACCGCATCAGAAAAAGGAATATCTTCTGCACGAGAAGAGGTCCTCTCTACGTCAGATCGAACTTTATAATCAGGTATTTCATCGTCATTGCTATAATCACCCAACATTAAGTCTTCCGCAGATTCTCCTCCCCCAGAATCTTCATCCGAAGAAATTTCACCTTCCATTTCGTCACTATTTTCACTAACAGGACCTTCTTCCAAAGCCGGATTCTCCAATACTTCAGAATGAATACGATCTTCCAGTTCCACAGTCGGTAACTCTAGTAACTTTACAACCAAAATCTGTTGAGGTGAAAGAGTCTGTAATTGCTGCTGTGATTGTATTTGAATATTCGTTTGAGCCATAAGCCTTGTTATTCTGCTGCAAAAATAATCAATTTATCAATACCTGAAACTACTACCGCCTAAAAACTCTCTCAATAATGAAGTTGGAGGTAATTCTTTATCATGCACAGGGACAAAATACTGTAAAAATTTAAGAAGACGATAAGCTTCGGAATACTGGGGAGAAATTTGAGGAACTTGCCTCAAAAGAGGTTCCACATAATCTTTAATTACGGCTAATTCATATAAAAGAGCAGAATTGAACATTGCATCAGCATTTTCTTGATAAGGAAAAATCCACTTTTCCTCACCGGCCCGCACACTCGGCCACCTGCTGATAGTAAGTTCTGCAGAATATCCCCGATATTTATAATCACGAATAATACGACGAAGCAAACGATTATCGGTAGTAGGTATATAGTTATGATGATCAATAAGAATTGATGTCAAAGCTGATACATATACTCTAAATTTATTAACCTCAGGGATATTCCGGACCAACTCAGGATTTAATGCATGAATGCCCTCCAAAACAAGAATCATATTATCTTTCAAACACAACTTTTCACCTCTGAATTCACGTTTACCGGTGATAAAATTATAGTATGGCAATTCTACTTCCTTGCCTTCAATCAAAGAACTCAATTGCTTATTGAAAAACTCTAGGTCCAAGGCATAAAGAGACTCAAAATCATGGTTTCCATTTTCATCCAAAGGAGTATCTTCTCGATTAATAAAATAATTATCCAATGATACGGGATATGGATGCTTCCCGCTTGCCATTAATTGAATGGATAATCGTTTACTGAAAGTCGTTTTTCCGGAAGAGGAAGGACCAGATATCAATACTATTTTCACACCTTCCTTTTCTGCAATTTCATCTGCGATCTTAGATATGATTTTTTCTTGTAAAGCCTCTGTCACTTTAATAATATCTGATGCTTGCCCTCCAAGTACAGCTTTATTTAACTCCCCTAAAGTCATGATTCCCATAATCTCTTGCCAATGATGGTTTTCCCTAAATACATCCATCATTTTCTGCTGTTTAACGATTTCTTCCAATACATCCGGATTGTGTCGATTAGGTATTCTCAACAAGATTCCATCATAATATTTTACTACATCATACAAATATAGACCGCCTGTTCTAGGTAATAAACTACCATAATAATAATCACAAAATCCATCCAGAGAATAATAAAAAGTATAAATACTCCCAGTCGTTTCAAGCAAAGTCGCCTTATCTTCCAATCCTTGGTGCCGAAAAAGCTTTACGGCATCTTCTGTTGGACATTCAATACGATGAAATGGAATATCTGCATCAATAATTTCCTTCATTTTTTTCTTAATCAAGGCAATATCATTCAACTCGATTGGTCTACCTAAACGAATATCAAAAAAATATCCTTTTGAAGCCGGATTTTCTAAACGAATTTCAACATTAGGAAATAAGTCATGAACAGCTTTACATAAAACAAAGCAAAGAGAACGAACATAAGTTCGCATTCCTGAAGAACTGAGAACAGTTTGATACTCGACATCTTTATTTCTGAACGCTCTATAAGACAATCCCTCTACTTTTCCATTCACTTTAGCCGATACCGGTCCATAAGGTAACTCCAAATTAAATTGATGATAAATGTCTAAAAGTGTACTTCCGATAGAAATATTTTTAGAAATATTATTATTTTTGCACCGAATTTGTATTGTTTGATCCATTCCATTATTTTTTATAATTTTCGAATACTAAAATATACAATAATCAAACAACGAACAAAAGAAAGAACATATAATAGAACAAACTATGTTGATTTTTGTTATTTTTAAGCTTTTAGGCTCACTTGCTCTCTTGATGTACGGAATGAAAACTATGAGTGAAGCCTTACAGAAGCTAACCGGAGACCAATTGAGACGAATTTTGGGAACAATGACTACAAACAGGTTTACCGGAGTTTTAACAGGCACTCTTATTACAGCATCCGTACAATCCTCTACAGCTACCACTGTTATGACTGTCAGTTTCGTAAATGCCGGTTTACTAACCCTCGCTCAAGCTATTTCCGTTATAATGGGAGCTAACATAGGAACAACGGTTACCGCTTGGATTATGTCAATCTTCGGATTCCAAATCAACATGAGTAACTATATTTTTTGTCTTTTTGCATTGGCTGTTCCACTGATTTTTTCTAAAAAAAGTAATAAAAGATCATTAGGCGAATTTGTTTTTGGTTTTTCTTTCATGTTTCTTGGATTAACCACCTTACGTGAAAATGCCCTTAGCATGGATTTAGGAAACAACATACATGTTATTCATTTTATTACAGCCTGTAGATCATGGGGTGAAATTTCTATTTTCGTATTTCTTCTCATCGGTGGATTCTTGACTATGTGCGTACAATCATCTGCCGCTATCATGGCAATAACACTTATTCTCTGTTCCAGTGGAGTATTGGATATCTATTTGGGAATAGCACTAGTTATGGGTGAAAATATCGGCACCACCATTACATCAAATATAGCAGCTCTTACAGCTAATTCACAAGCACGAAGAGCTGCCTTAGCACATTTTATATTTAATTTTTTCGGAGTTATTTGGGTTCTCTGTATTTTTCATCCATTTATTGATACAATTTCTCATTTGGTAAATATGATAGCGCCCAACGTACCTAAAGAGATTCAAGTTACCTATATATTGTCAGCATTCCACACCTGTTTTAATGTATGTAATACCTCCTTTCTTATATGGTTCGTCAAACCCATAGAAAAAATAGTCTGCTGGTTTATCAAGTCGAAAGATGAAGATGAAGAATTCCGTTTACGATATATTTCCGGAGGTTTACTCTCCACTTCCGAATTATCGATCCTTCAAGCGGGCAAAGAAATTACTCTTTACGGTCAACGTTGTTTGAAAATGTTCGGATTTGTCAAGATTCTTTTGAGAACAAAAGATGAAAATGAATTCAACAAACTTTTCACTCGAATAGAAAAATACGAAACTATCAGTGATAATATGGAAGTTGAAATAGCCAATTATTTGAATAGCGTTTCAGATGGCCGGTTGAGTTCTGAAAGTAAACTTCAAATCAGATCAATGCTTCGTGAAGTTACAGAATTGGAAAGTATAGGAGATAGCTGCTATAATTTGGCCCGTACATTAAATCGAAAATTCAAGGGGAAAACAGATTTTACTACTAAACAATACGAGCATATAGATCAAATGTTCAATTTAGACACAAAAGCACTGGGGCAAATGATAACATTGCTTGATCAAGGAAAACATGGAAATGACGTCAATCAATCTTTCAACACTGAAAATGAAATAAACAATTACCGTAATCAATTAAAGAATCAAAATATTCTGGACATCAATAACAAGGAATATGATTATCAGATTGGCGTCCACTATATGGATATTATAAGTGAATGTGAAAGACTTGGAGATTATATAGTCAATGTAGTAGAAGCCCGTACCGATGTCAAAGAGAAAAAAGCCTAAAACGTTAGAATAAACAAGAAATCCTGTCAAAAACAGACAGGATTTCTTGTTTATTCTTCTACAACTGAAAATTCATCTTTACCTACCCCGCAAATAGGACACACAAAATCATCAGGAAGATCCTCAAATGCCGTTCCCGGTTCTATTCCGTTATCAGGATCACCTACGGCTGGATCATACTCCCAGCCACAAACATCACATACATACTTTTTCATACTTTTTTCTTGTTAAATAAATGAATACTATTAAAAACCTATTTTTCTATCTTGAGTAATTTTATCAATTCCTCCATACCGTCAGAAGCCCCTTTTTGAATTACATGAATTTTTTGCCTTGAATAAGTATGAACTTCATTCGGGTCTATCAAATATATAGCAGCTTCATCACGCACATAATTAAGTAAACCCGCTGCAGGGTACACATTCATTGAGGTTCCTATAATGATGAAAATATCAGCCTTTTCCACAAACGTTATTGCATGTTCAATCTCTGGGACCGGTTCACCAAACCACACAATAAAAGGCCTTAATTGAGTCCCATCTGCAGCTAGATCTCCTATTTTTACTTCATATTCTTCCGGCTTTAATTGCCTAATATATTTAGGATTATTCGGATTTCTACTAGACGTTACCTTTGTCGCTTCACCATGCAAATGAATAATATGAGAACTACCTGCACGTTCATGCAAGTCGTCAATATTCTGCGTTACTACCGTTACATCAAAGTCCTTTTCCAATTCAGCGACCAAATAATGTCCTTTATTAGGTTTCACATTCAGCAGCTGCATCCTCCGTTCATTATAGAACT